>JAAHHL010001391.1 GCA_010672185.1 Caldora sp. SIO3E6
AAGCCATGCCAGACAATGCTTTCAGCGGTTTATAAGCCTGGTGTTGTGCAAGGAAATGAATATGAGTGGCTCAAAAAGCTGGCATTGTTGCGGAAAATCCCTGAGTAATCTTCAAGCTGAAAGCTGAAAGCTGACAGCTGAAAGCTAAAAACTGATAGCTAATGACTTATTCAGCAGACCCTATTTAGCTTACTGGCTTCAGAATTAAGAATTGAGAATTGGGAAGCTATAGCAACCGCCAAGGCTATTAGGACAAGGGGCTTAAGCCCCTTGTTAACTTGCCTTACCTGAGAATGTCTTAACCGCGCTGGCGACTGCTATACTGTAATTTTCCCCTAAAACCTCACCTACCACCTACCACCTAACACCTACCACCTAAAAATCCTCATCTTCAAATCCCCAATCTTCTTCATCTTCTCTAGTTTCAACTGGTGACTTAGAAGGGGGTCTAATCAAGCGATAGTTGGCATCATATACCTTATCATTCCTGCCAACACCAGAGTCTTTTTCTTCCTTTTCCCGATAGCTGTAGGAGTAAACCGAACCGACTTTAGAGCTAGTTTTTGGTTCTTGCGGCACTTCGTAATTAGTGCGAACACTCACTTGGTTAGCTTGAGTAAAATCCCGCTCAAAATCTTGCTGACTGGATTTTGAAGTAACTGGCTCTTCTTCCAACTCCCAATCTCGTTCAAATTTTGAGCTAGCTGGCTCTTGCTCTAACTCCCAATCTCGTTTAACCTTAGTATCCCAATCTGAGGAAACACTGCGTTGACTAGTGGGTACTTCCGGAGTTGATGGGGTGTAAGGAACTTCGTCTTCATACTCAAAAGTATCTGTTGGGGGAGCCTCACGACGCTCAGAGCGCTTTCTGGGTGGCACTTCCCGGAATTCTCTCAGATTCTGCTTTGAGTAACCTCTTGACATCTGATTGAGGAGTTGCAAGCAAAAACTGGTGATGGCTCCAGCTGCGATCGCATTGCCAATCCAGACAATTAGGGGCAGGGTAGCTATCTCCCTATTCAAAAATACCAAAGTTATCGGTTCCGATGGCCAATTTGAAGAGGCAAACAAGATTAGTAAGCCCAAGATTACCACTAGTAACCAAATTCGATTGACAGGCATTACTAACTAACCTCCTCAAAATTGTTCACAAGAAATAATTCAACTCGAAGCATTCCCAATGGGAAGTCCCTAAAGACCAACATCAAACCGCCAAACCTTGATAGTTTTATCCTGAGAACCACTAGCAAGGGTGGAACCATCAGGACTAATTGCGACAGCAGTCACACCAGCTGTATGCTCAGCCAGAGTATGCAGCAGTTTACCACTACCAGGATGCCAAATTTTGATAGTTTGGTCGGAACTGCCACTAATAAGAGTATTACCTTGAGCATTGAGAGCAATAGCATTGACTGCTGCGGAATGCCCATTAAGAGTATTTAACAAGTTGCCATTACTCAAATTCCAGATTTTAATCGTCTTATCCGCACTACCACTAATGATAATTTGACTGCTAGGGCTAAAGGTGAGGTAATTAACTGCATCTATATGTCCTTGGAGAGTAGCTTTTAGCTTACCACTGCTCAAATCCCAGATCTTGATCGTTTTATCCGCGCTACCACTAGCGAGAATTTGTCCAGTTAGACTAAGAGCAAGAGCCTGAACTGCATTAGTATGTCCCTTGAGGGTTGCTTTGACTGAGGCACTCTTCAAGTCCCAAACCTTGATCGTTTTATCCGCACTACCGCTAACCAGGGTTTTGCCATCCTGACTAATCACCACCGACTTAATCCAACCGGAATGTTCAGTCAGGGTATGAATCAACTTACCTGTAGCTAGATGCCAAATTTTAATTGTGTGATCCCAACTACCGCTAGCCAAGAGGTATCCATCTGGACTTAAGGCAACTGTATCGATTAAACTTAAATGCCCAGAGAGGGTAAACTGCAAACTAGCGCAGCTCGACGGAAATAACCCACCAGAAAAAGCTTGTGTAGTAACCTTTCTTCCTTCCTGCCTCCTGCCTCCTGCCTCCTGCTTCTTACCTCCTACTTCCTGCCTCCTGCCTCCTGCCTCCTGCCTCCTGCCTCCTACTTCCTGCCTCCTGCCTCCTGCCTCCTGCCTCCTCCCTGCTGCCCTGGGTATATGAGGCCACAGCACC
>JAAHHL010001392.1 GCA_010672185.1 Caldora sp. SIO3E6
TGAGCAGGACCACTGGTAGTATCTGTGTCTTGGCAGGGATTTTAATTTAAAGAAGGTGGAGACACAAAGCCTAATATAGATACCTCCGTTATTTCCTACCCTGTAGAGACGTTGCATGCAACGTCTCTACTTTTTCGTGGATAGTTTAATTGTCCAACCGAGAGAATACACCTAGACTTGGACACCTTTAACTTTGAGCATTCTTGGAGCCTAGCGATTGCCTCTTTATCCAGGATAGAGCGATCGCTCTATCATGTAGGGTGGACATTGTCCAAAATCTAAAACAGCCCCTAAGTAAGAATCGCTAGAATATAATTGTGTTCTAATGGAGGTTTGTTGCTTGAGAGTAGACTAAATTTCCAGATCAAGCCTTGAGCCAAGAACCAAGAACCAAAAACTTTCCCAAAAATCCCCTATTACCGACATGTCTCATTTCACAACTATCAAAGTTCAAATTAAAAACGGCGAAATTCTGCATCAGGTATTGCAGGATTTGGGTTATCAGGTAGATTGTAATACCGAAGTGCGAGGATATCGGGGCAATACTACGGAAGCTGAATATGTGATTCGGCAAAATAATGGCTATGATTTGGGTTTCCGCCGCACTGGGGAGAATTATGAACTAGTAGCAGATTTTTGGGGAGCGAAAATTAACCAACAAAAATTTGTTAATGCTATCAGCCAAAATTATGCTCACAAAACCTTAATGGCAACGGTTCAAGAGCAAGGTTTTGATGTAGAAGAGGAAGAAACTTTAGCAGATGGTACAGTGCGAGTTGTAGTTGGACGTTGGGTTTGATGAGGAGATGGGGAGATGGGGAGATGGGGGGACAAGGGGGACAAGGGAGACAAGGAAGACAAGAGAGACAAGGGAGATATTGATACTTACCAATTCCCAATTCCCAATTCCCAATTCCCAATTCCCAATTCCCAATTCCCGAACAACAAACAACCAACAACCAACAACAAATCACATCATATTCATGGGATCTACATCAATTTTAAGGCTAACATCTGGAGGGCAAAGCGATCGCAACTGTTTCACATCGAATAACTTGACAGACACATGGGGAGGAAACTTGAGCAAGATTTGCCACCGATAGCGACGGGCAATTCGCATGATACCTGCAGGCGCTGGTCCTAAAATTTCGTAACCTGAACCCGCCTCCATTAACCAATCTGCCAACTTCTGGGCAGTATTTTCAACTCTTGCTCCATCCAAAGCACTCAATCGTAAGAGAATTAGTCTGCCGTAAGGGGGATAGTTCAGTGCGGCCCGTTGCTCTAATTCTGTTTCTATGAAAGACTCATACTGGTGACTTTTTACTGCTTCGATGACTGGATGTTGGGGAGAGTAAGTTTGAATAATTACTTTACCAGGATCTTCGCCACGACCTGAACGCCCTGCTACTTGAGTCAGGGTTTGAAAAGCTCTTTCTGCGGCTCGATAATCTGCCAGATGTAGGAGTCCATCCGCTGCTACTACACCGACTAGAGTTACTTGAGCTATATCTAGTCCTTTAGTGAGCATTTGTGTACCTACTAACAAGTCTGCTTCTCCTTGGGCAAAGCGAGTAAGTAGGGTGCGGTGAGCATGTTTGTTACGGGTAGTATCGCTATCAAATCTAATAGCACTCAATTCCGGAAACTGTCGTGCCAACTCATTGGCAACCCGCTGAGTACCAGTACCGAAGAATTTTAGGTAGGGGGAACTGCATTCAGGGCAATTGCGGGGATGTATCTTGGTGTAGTTGCAATAGTGACATCGGAGTAACTCTGTTGCCCCTTCGTGAGTATAGTGGTAGGACAAAGAGACATCACAGTTAGGACATTCCACCACATAACCACAGCTGCGACAAGAGACAAAAGTACTGTGTCCCCGCCTAGGGATAAATAAGATACCTTTTTGTCCTCTTTCTTTAAGTTGTTTCAAGCTTTTTTGCAAAGAACTACTAAAAATCGAGCGATTTCCTCGCTGCAACTCCTGCCGCATATCCACAATTTCCACTGGTGGTAGGGGACGGGATTGGATACGTTCTGGTAATGATAGGTAATAGTTGTTGGTTGTTCGGGAATTGGGAATTGGGAATTGGGAATTGGGAATTGGGAATTGGTAAGCATCAATATCTCCCTTGTCTCCCTTGTCTCCATTGTCTCCCA
>JAAHHL010001393.1 GCA_010672185.1 Caldora sp. SIO3E6
CAATGTACATCCGGCAAAGGCCGATGTTCGCTTTCGCGATCCTGGACTGGTGCGAGGCCTGGTCGTCGGAGCACTGAAGCAGGCGATTGCGGGCGAAGGACATCTTTCAAGCCGCGAAGGTTCGTCGGCGATGATGAACTCATTCCGGCAAGAAACAAGCTACAATCCGGCAAGCGTAGCGGCGAAAAATTCCAGCAGGAGGAGTTGGGGAGCTGAGTAAGAAGAGAGAACTGATAATTTTTGGATACAACGCTCAAGAAATCCCACCCAAAATTTCGTTCACCCGTGTGGGAGGTAGGAAAGCTGAGGGAGAGGGATTCGATATTGACTAAGAGCTAGAGTTCGCATCTTATGAGGGATTTCAGTAGAGAGCAATCCACCTGACTTTTTCCTATTTTAATTTTGTTGCACCTGATTTAATCCTATTTTTTGACTTAAAAATATTTGGAATTGCCTGATTTTCTTCCCCTGGTTGTTTCTTGCCTAAATCAAGACAATGATTGATATCCAAACAAAACAACTCTAACGGAGGTTTCAATTATGGCTATTCTCAGTGATTTTGTTCGCATTGTCGGTGATAACAACATCAGAATTGGTGATGGCAGCAATGAAAATGGTTTTACCAGGTCGTTCAGAACTGCTGGTCGCCTTGCAAATCGTTCTGCATTTATCACTTTTATGGTGAAAGGTATGACCGTAAGTAATGATGACGCGGATGTATTTGTCAATGATAAAAGAGTTGGCGTATTGTTTAACGCTAACGGTGGCAATCGAAATCATTGGCAGACGCAAACCGTATCAATGGCTGGTTCTGATTTGAACGATGGTGACAATGTTTTGCGAGTTGGTTCAGTTCCTAATCCGACTGGCAGTGATGACTTTGATGACTTCACTATCCGCAATGTGTACTGTCACTTCCATCAAGAGTCATAGAGAGCTGCTGACGTTCGAGAGTGTCTTTAAATGAGTGCTCCTGACGCTTTTTGAAGGATGCAAAGGTGGGCATTGCCCACCCAAAAGACAGAAACGATTCTATTGGTTTAAGGAGAATTAAAGTCATGCAATTATCCGACTATGAAATTAGCCAACGCCTCCAGAAAATTACCGTTCGAGGACGGCAACGAATCTGGGAGTTGATGGGAATTGACGGTTCTGCGATTCGGAACGTGGCACAAGATGTAAATCAACAGCTGATTGTACTGGCTGATGATGTTCAAAATCAGCTCAAAAATTCTGATTCTGCTCAATTAGTTGCGCGACAGCAAGCACAATCTCTGAAGTATCTCAAACAACTCAGCGAACTTGAAGCCCAGGGAATTATTCCTACTGGTTCGATTGATGACTTTGTGGCACCATCGCTGTGTCAGTGTGGCATTGCTATGTTTGCCGAAGCTGTCGGTCACAATAACCCGCTGCCGGAAACTACGGGAAATGCTCAAGGAAGCGTTACCTGGGAGCCACCGGAAGATAGTTGCTTCGGACATCCCATTGTCGATGCACAAGGAAACGGAAACCTTTCTGCTGCTGAGTTAGATAGCATTTGTACCTTTACATTTACTCCATCTTCTACCAGTTTGTACTGTATTCGACCTGTGGTTCAGCTTAACGGTCATTACCTTGCTTGGACTTGGGGGGGTTGCGAACAAGAAGAACCCGGTCGTGCTTCTGTACAGGTACGATTAGCAGTTACCGTTGAACAACCAGGAGCCAATTTGGTGCGCACCCAAGAGCAAACAGTGGTGAATGAATCTGCATCATTTCCCATAGGAGATAGCACCCTCCAAAGTGGATTTGCCTATGATTCTGCCTTGCAAGGGGGAACTGGAATCAATGCAGTTCTCATAAGTGGAGAAGAGGTAACGGTACGGATAACTTGTACCTCAGTTGCCAGAGTACTGAACCTTGGTCGAGCCTGGGTCGATATGCAAACCAGTCCAGAGTTCTACTTCCGAGTTCCTTATGTTCGTTGGGGAATCAGGACTTGTTCTTAAGTCAGTAGATAGGGCTTGGGAGAATAAGTAACAAGTAACAAGTAACAAGTAACAAGTAATAAGTAAGAATGAATGCAGCATTTATCCTAGTTTTGGGCATCTGCATCCCCCAAGGTTACCCGGGTTGATGCCAGGTTTTTGAGCTAAGAGATGCAATTT
>JAAHHL010001394.1 GCA_010672185.1 Caldora sp. SIO3E6
TCACGCTCTTCCGATCTCCTAGGTCGGGAAGAAACTAGCCAAATCCTCTTCCCTCCTGCCTCCTGCCTCCTGCCTCGGAGACTTGTTTCTTAAAAGCTAGTATCTTCTACACCCTGACACCGCAAATTTTATCGCTAAATTTGCTCAAAAGATTAAGATTCAACAATATTTAGCTTTCAGCTGACGGCTGAAAACTAGACTGACACTGTACGGGCACGCATTTCCAGATATACTAACAACGCATTGATATCCGCTGGGTTCACACCACCAATGCGGGAAGCTTGACCAATGGTTAGAGGTCTTACCTTTGCCAGTTTTTCACGAGACTCCTTGGAGAGGGTGTCGATAGTGGAGTAATCCAAATCTGATGGTAACTGTCGCTGCGTTTGGCGGGAAACAGCATCAATTTGCTTTTGTTGGCGCTCAAGATAGCCGGAATATTTGATGTCAATTTCCGCACCTTCTCGTTCTGATTGATGGAGATGGGGATTACCTAAACCATATTGGTCAAGATTGATGTAGTGGAAACCAGGACGGCGCAGTAAATCAGCTAGGGTAATAGAGCCTTTAATCTTTTGCTGGGTGTCAGAAGCGATCGCAACTCCTAACTCCTCATGTTCCTTGACCCGAACTCGCTTCAGTCGATCTTTTTCTGCGGTAATATTAGCCTGTTTTTGGGTATATATCCCCCACCGGCGGTCATCAATCAGTCCCAATTCCCTTCCTAAAGGCGTCAGACGTCGATCCGCATTATCGGAACGGAGCAAGAGACGATATTCAGAACGGCTGGTCAACATGCGGTAAGGTTCTCTGAGGTCTTTGGTACACAAATCATCAATTAAGGTACCAATATAACTTTCCTCCCGGGGAAAAACGACCATTTCCTGATGGTGAACATATCGCACTGCATTGATCCCCGCCACCATACCCTGAGCAGCAGCCTCTTCATAGCCAGTGGTACCATTAATTTGGCCAGCACAAAAGAGCCCATCAATCTTCTTCGTCATTAGGGTGGGGTAGCACTGAGTTGCTGGTAAGTAATCATATTCAACAGCATAGGCAGGGCGTAGCATAACGCAATTTTCTAAACCAGGCAGGCTACGTAACATCTGCAACTGCAAATTCTCCGGTAATCCAGTAGAAAATCCCTGGATATAAAGTTCTGGAATCTCTCTACCTTCAGGCTCAATGAAAATTTGGTGGCTTTCCTTATCAGCAAAGCGTACAATCTTGTCCTCAATGCTGGGACAGTAACGGGGACCTTTGGCATCCACCCAACCACCATAAACTGGTGATAGGTGGAGGTTGTCCCGAATTAATTGATGAGTCTGAGCCGTTGTGCGGGTGAGATAACAAGGCATCTGTTCCCGTTCCACCCATACTTCAGGATCAAAGCTAAACCAGCGTACCTCTTCATCTCCTAATTGGGGTTCCAGCTGGCTATAGTTTACTGATCGCTTATCCACCCGTGCCGGGGTTCCTGTCTTCAGTCTACCAGTTTCAAAACCAAGCCGATTCAGGGTTTCCGTCAAACCAACCGCCGCAAATTCCCCAGCACGTCCTGCTGCCATCGATTTGTTCCCTACCCAAATGAGACCTCCCAGGAAAGTGCCAGTAGTTAGCACTACTGCTGTTGCTTGGAATGCCACACCAAAGTAAGTCTGGACACCGATAACCTCATCATTAGTTCCCAGAACTAAATCCGTCACCATGCCTTCCCGGATGATCAGATTCTCCTGATTCTCCACAATCCTCTTCATTACTGCGGCATATTCCCGCTTATCGGTTTGCGCCCGCAACGCCCAAACCGCTGGTCCCCGTGATGAGTTTAACACCCGCTTTTGTAGGTAGGTTCGGTCTGCCATTTTACCGATTTCCCCCCCTAAAGCATCTACTTCATGGGCTAGTTGAGACTTAGCCGGTGCTCCTACCGCTGGATTACAGGGTTGCCAAGCAATTTTGTCTAGGTTAAGGGTAAGTAAAAGGGTACGACAACCTAAGCGGGCACTGGCTAAGGCTGCTTCACAGCCAGAATGTCCAGCACCAACAATAATGACATCAAAAGCGTCTTGGAATTCCACTGGGGAATGGATGGTCATGCTTTAATTAACACCAAACACTGGATAAGAGAAGGGTGATTATTCTTTAG
>JAAHHL010001395.1 GCA_010672185.1 Caldora sp. SIO3E6
TCTGTGCCAATATGCTTCTGTAAGTGTAGCCATCTACTTTTTTTTTTTAAACCAGAAGACGGCATACGAGATGGCAACAGTACCGTGACGTGAGTTAAGACGGTGTGCTGTTCCAATCTTATGAACAGCCTAATGACAAAATTGAGGGGTTTGGTCGCTTTCTCAAACGAGTCTGGCCCTATCGCTTTATTTTACTAGAGGCGATCGCTATCAACATTGCCATTGGTTTGCTGGCTTTGGCCATGCCGGTGATGATGCAACTCCTTACCGATGATGTACTAGTGCGGGGGGATACCCAATTACTTACAACTGTGGTTATTGGGGTAGTAGCAATTAATCTGTTTCGCAGTAGTATTGACTTAGTGCAGTCTCACCTAGTGGGGCATTTTGCTGAGCGATTGCAGCTAGGGCTCCTGCTGGACTATGGCTATAAACTACTAAGGCTACCACTATCTTACTTTGATGCCCGCCGCAGTGGAGAAGTAGTTAGTCGCATTGCCGATGTGCGCCGGGTTAATGACCTGGTAGAAGAAGTGGTATTGGAACTACCCAGCCAGTTTTTTATCGCCATTATTTCCTTAGTTGTGATGCTGCTCTACAGTTGGGTACTCACCCTAGCATCGATTTTGGCATTTTTATTGGTAATTGGTGTTAACTTGCTTTTCTTACCGGCCTTACGGCGCAAAACTCGCCAAATCATTATCGAAGGCTCGGAGAACCAGGGATTTTTGGTAGAAACCTTTCGTGGTTCTATGGTGCTGAAAACCACCCAAGCTACTCCCCAAGCCTGGGATGAATATCAGCGGAACTTCAGCCGCCTAGCCAACCTCAACTGGAGTCAATTTAAGCTAGATTTGTATAGTGATTTAGCTACTGACCTGCTGTCTGGTCTAACTAATATTGGTTTACTGTGGTTAGGCAGCTTTTTGATTATCAATGACAGCCTCAGTATTGGTCAACTGATTGCTTTTAGTGGTCTGAGTGGTAACTTTTTGGGTTTTCTCGGTTCGGTGGTGGGACTGGTGAATGAGTTTATCACTGCTCAGGTGGTGATTCAACGTCTGTCAGAAGTGCTAGATGCTACCCCTGAAGATGAGCATATGGAGAACAAGCCTTGGGCAACCCTTTCCGGTACTGCTGATATTGTCTGCAAAGACCTGAACTTTCACCATGCTGGTCGGGTAAACTTGTTGCAAGAGCTTTAACCTGACGATTCCTGGTGGTCGAGTAACAGCACTGATGGGGCAATCAGGGTGCGGTAAGAGCACTTTAGCGAAACTCCTGGGAGGATTGTACCCACCCCAGTCGGGGAATATCCGTTTTGGTTCCTACAATCAGCGGGATCTATCTCTGGAATGCCTGCGCCAGCAGGTAGTGCTAGTACCCCAAGAACCCCATTTTTGGAGCCGCTCGATTCTAGAAAACTTTCGATTCTCGTTTCCCTATGTAACCTTTGAGCAGGTAGTGGCAGCCTGTCAGGTAGTTATGGCAGATGAGTTTATCAGTGAGCTGCCGGACAAATATCAGACAGTGCTAGGGGAATTTGGGGCAAACATCTCTGGTGGACAACGGCAACGATTAGCGATCGCCAGGGCAATAGTCACAGATCCCCCCGTGTTAATCTTGGATGAATCTACAGGTGCTCTCGATCCAGTGTTGGAAGCTAAAGTATTGGATAGACTACTGTTTTCCCGTCAGGGTAAAACTACTATTATCATCAGTCATCGCCCACGGGTGATTTTGCGGGCTGATTGGGCAGTGTTTCTGGATCAAGGTGAATTAAAGGTTCAAGGAACTCCCAGTGAGCTACAGCAAATACCTGGTGAACATTTAGATTTTTTGACACCGTAGCTAATAGTGATGGGTTGGAAGTCTCTTATGTTGATGCCACTCATCTAAAATATTAGTTTATAAATGACAGATTCAGTGACGCAATAATTGTTCATGAAGAATCTGCGAAGTTTGAATGAAGCATCAGTAAAATTACGGACGTTTTGAGTGAGCGGTGATACCGTGATAGTAATCGGTGCAGACTAAGACTGCTATTGATTAAGCAAGATCAATATTGCAGCGGTTCACTGCATATCTTTGCTCATACTGTAGTTGAATTGGGGCTCTTACCAAATGTCTGGTGATACTTTTAATCCT
>JAAHHL010001396.1 GCA_010672185.1 Caldora sp. SIO3E6
GGTATCAGCTATCCTCTGTTGGATATTCTTTTTTTCACTCATCACCATATTCCTCAGATGTAGGGCATCTTGCCGGACAAGCGAAGGGAGCAAGATACTCTTACTATAGAAGATATTTTGACAACGCAAAAGGTGAAGGATGCTAATGTTAAGCTCAGACCCATTCACCTTGCATGTTTCAGATATACAGTTGACAGGCAAGATGCCTGTTCCACAAGAAACTAAAAATTTTCAGCTATTGGCATAAGAGCCTTTATAGATTCGCTCTTGCTGCTTAGCAGTTAACCAGGCACTCCTGGAGAATTGACTTTGCAGTGGTAAGAAATCCCCTTGGAGGGGGGTATATTGGACAACTTCTCCAGTTTCAATTTCATAAACCCAGCCATGCAGGCGCATTTCATTGCTTTTTAATCTAGAGTGGATGACTGGGTAAGTACGCAAATTCTCCAGTTGAGTCAGGACATTTTCCTTGACTGCCAGATCCATTAGTGCTTCACCCTCATATTTCTGATAGTGTTCCTTCATTATCTGCCGAATTGATCAGACCTTGAATCAATATTGAGGAAGAAAAATTCATTACAAAAATAAAAATAAAGGTGCAGAGTCGTTGGCTTCCTGATTTACCTACTAGGTAAAATCAGTTATCCTGCTTGAGATTACATCGGTTCTACTCGTTTGGTAGTATTCCGAAATACAGAATGTTTCCGTAAGGGTAATGCCCCTGTACCTAAAACTCTACACCTTTCCTAACATGGGTGATGCTTTGAGCAAGCAAGTCATACATTTATTTAACGTCCACTACCACGAGTGTCATCGTCGAACCTCAACTCAACGGTCAAAGGTAACGATAAACTGACAAATTTTTCAGCAGAATTTATTAAAGCAAATTTCTCTGAATAATTAATCAAGTAGTTGCACATAATCAAGCCTCCGTTAATAGAGTTTCTACATGCTTTATTCGGAGGAGCCAACCTACTATCCGGACAAGAATTAAAAATCAGTAATTTTGACTATTGATTAATCTGTGAAATGTATTAAATTAGGGATATACAAGCCATTAATTTTTATCTATTTATCTGTATATAAGAATACTCTTTAGGATTAATTGTTATCCCCTCAATGAAGTAAAAAATTGTCATTTTTACGCCATTATTCGCTCGATCAGGTAAAATAATCTCAGTAGGTTTAACTGAAGCGAAAACCCGGAGACGCGGATATGCACTAGCAAAGATTAAGACTTTTGTCCGGTTTTGAGGATATGCAATTTAAATGTGTCTAAGCTGATTTAGCAAGCATCTTGACTAAACCAGTCCTTAAAAATTAACTTTCGCTTTGTAGACCTACCCACCCGGATAAACTTCATTTTGGCCAAACCGTTCAACAGTCACCAATTTTCACTCTTTTCGATCGCTATCTCTCTGACTGACACAAAAACCCTAAGTTGATAACCTTGAGATGAAGTCTCCCCACCGCTACCACATCACAACCTTCGGCTGCCAGATGAATAAAGCCGACTCTGAGCGCATGGCTGGTATTTTGGAAAATATGGGCTTTGAGTACTCAGAAGACCCTAACCATGCCAATTTAGTCCTCTACAACACTTGTACAATTCGAGATAACGCTGAGCAAAAGGTATACTCCTACCTAGGCAGGCAAGCAAAACGCAAGCATGAACAACCAGATTTAACCCTAGTGGTTGCTGGATGCGTTGCCCAGCAAGAGGGGGAAACACTACTAAGGCGAGTACCAGAACTCGACTTGGTGATGGGACCACAACATGCTAATCGTCTCAGGGATTTATTGGAACAGGTGTTTGATGGTAACCAAGTAGTTGCCACTGAAGCAATTCAGATTGCTGAAGACATTACTAAACCCCGTCGCGATAGCAGTATTTCTGCCTGGGTAAATGTCATTTACGGCTGTAATGAGCGCTGTACCTACTGTGTAGTTCCCAACGTGCGAGGTAAGGAGCAATCCCGTACTCCAGAAGCAATTCGCACGGAGATGGAGGTGTTAGGACAACAGGGTTACCAAGAAATAACTCTGCTAGGACAAAATATTGATGCCTATGGGCGGGATTTACCAGGGGTAACTGAGTCCGGACGACATC
>JAAHHL010001397.1 GCA_010672185.1 Caldora sp. SIO3E6
GAGGGAGCTGAGGGAGCTGAGGGAGCTGAGGGAGCTGAGGGAGCTGAGGGAGCTGAGGGAGCTGAGGGAGCTGAGGGAGTAAGACAAGTCCAAAATTGGGATGATTTATTTCTTGGAGTTCCCTAAATGAAAACACCGAGGTGAAAGGACAGGTTTTAAGTGTTCCGTCAAAACAATCGCGATCGCCTTTAACACCAAAGCATCCAAAGACGACCACCATTCTATTGACTTCTCCTCACCTCGAATCAAGCGCAACTCCCGAAATTGAAAATTACCCGAAAGAATTTGCGCCTGTAGGATGGGCTTCTTCTCGTGCCACCATCGTCTGACCTGCCAGACATCAGCATTTGGATGGTAATGTTGGCGTTTTTTACACAACCATTGATAAGCAGTATCGATTACCTCATGGTCGGCTATTTTTTCGATAAGACTGGACATTGAGGTAAAGGTTGTGTGCTTTGTAGCCAGATATTGGTCAATAATATTCGGGATAATAGACCGTAGCTCAGAGGATATAGTCTATATGACCACACCTATTCCATTATTAGATATAATCCCAGAAAAAGCCGAGCTTGTCAACTCCCATATATGGCGTAATAGTTCTAAAAAAAACCTATATATGGAAATACTCCAAGGGTTAAGGAAAATTGTATTCTTCTTCCTCCGCTCCTCCGCTCCCTTGACAACGACATCTTTACCTTAACTTGTCACCAATGGGTTGGGTCAGGTTAAGCCAGTGGTGGTATAGGTTTCGGGGTGCTTTTCACCCTGTAAAAAGTTCATCAGCAGTATCAAATTCTACTCACATGCCGATAATTGAAAGGAATGCTTCATTGGTAATACGCTTTGAAGTACTAAATGTGGGTTGATGATTGAAGTTGGTTGAGTCGAGATCAAAAAATTAGTGCTAACTCGAAAAATTCAGAAATTGGGGAGTGGAAATCGTCTTAAGAGTGTAGGGAGAGAGGATCGAACTTAACATTTTGTCCAAACTCCAATAACTTATTAAGGAGTAAAACAACATGAAACGCAATATCTGGTTAATGCCTTATAGCAACTTTAGCGGTGGTAACTACAACCCAAGTAAGGGGTTAGCCATTCAGATCAGGGAGGCTCTCCGTCAAAAATCCTCTGCTGAAAAGCAATATATTTGTAGGATAAAGCGGGTAGGAGTGAATATTTATGATGCTGATGAAGCTGTTGATGAAGTTGAATTTTTGGATAACAGTGGTCAGTTTCAGATAGATGTGGTTATAGCCGTTGGTCTTGAAGAATCTCTTGAGGCTCTCTTTAAGTTCGAGCATACAGGCAGTGCAGCAAGAAATGACATAGGAGAACAATATGATCTATACGGTCGCTCTGTAGGTGAAGAATTAAAAGAATATGGCAAAAAAATTCAAGGTCGGGTAGCTGGTTGGTATTCTAATGAACGTGTTTGTAACCTCGTTAAAGCCTGTGAGAAGAAAGCAGGTCAGAATTCTGACAGTCCTGGAGCTGGTTCCTATCTGTGTGGATACATGACAGAAAAATTAGCAGCCTCACAGACACTGACGAATAAAGGCTTTTTTATTCATACCAAAAGCTACTCCCCTACAGAAGCAGATCCAGACCGGAACAAGGCGGGGCTTTTAATCGCTGACTTTATTGAAAGTTTTTGTGACCTAAATTAAGGTAAAAGCTGCAAAAATTACTCTTAATCTAGCGATCGCTAAATTCTAAAAATATTAAGTTTGAAACTTATACCCTGTATAGGTTTCAAGCTAGATTGATCAAGAGTAAGAGCTTCGTTTCCCTTTTGTAAGAGTTTCGTTGCAAAAGTAGGTATTGCTAATTGCTAATCGCTAATCGCTAGTTGCTAATTGCTGAGATTTTGCACTCATGTCAAACATTGACCTGTGGAAGTAGGTAACAGCTCATCTGGTAAAAGTAAGAATATTTGACGGTTTCAGCCCTGAAATTGATTGATTTTTTATCTTGCGGACTATCAGACTTTGGAGTTTCGCACTCCTAACTAGGGTCTGCTGAATAAGTCTTTAGCTATCAGCTGTCAGCTATCAGCTTTCAGCTTTCCGGATTTTAACCCCGAACATTATTGATTTAACCAGGTATTTACCGACAATGGTGCAAGGTTCTTGAAGCCAAAAAT
>JAAHHL010001398.1 GCA_010672185.1 Caldora sp. SIO3E6
CATTGGTGTCAACTTAAGCCTAGACATAGCTGACTGGTTGGATTTCATAACCCGCCTTGGATTTAAATCCAAGGCTAATAGCTCAAGTCCATTAAAATGGACTAAATTTTTCGGATTTATTTAGGGTTTGCTGAATAAGTGTGGAAGCCATACCAGATTCGTCTTTCAATCATGCAGGAAGTCAAAAAATCCCAAGAAATTGCATCTCTTAGCTCAAAAACCTGGCATCAACCCGGGTAACCTTGGGGGATGCAGATGCCCAAAACAGGGGATAAATGCTGCATTCATTCTTACTTATTACTTGTTACTTGTTACTTGTTACTTATTCTCCCAAGCCCTATTTAGTCATCTTTAGATGACTTGAGCTATTAGCCTTGGATTTAAATCCAAGGCGGGATAAGGGTTTCACCTTAAGTTGACACCAATGAATGCTTGCGCCCGCCAGTATAGCAGTCGCCAGGGCGGTTAAGACATTCTCAGGTAAGGCAAGTTAACAAGGGGCTTAAGCCCCTTGTCCTAATCGCCTTGGCGGTTGCTATATCTATGTTTTCTAACCAAAAAGCCAGATTTTTTATCATTCCGATGCAACCGGAATTGATATTACAGTTAGGACGTGGGGCTTTTCCCGGAAGAAAGCTAAAACCTCACCTAACACCTACCACCTAACACCTACCACCTACTACCTAACACCTACCACCTACCACCTACCAAGGACTACCAATCAAAGTAAATGCACTCCAGTAATAAGGGTGAGTTAAATCTTTATCTCCCAACTCTTGTAATTCTGGAGGTAAGGGAAAAGAGCGATCGCTACTTACTAGTTTCCCATTTTCTAGGCGCACTTCACCTCGCAGCATCGCTAATTGGGTTTGGCGCAAGGCTTCGGCTTTGATGGGTGCTTCCTGCAACTGCTGGTAAAAATCGCTCATAAATCCCAGGGTTCCTTCATCGCTGATATACCAGAGACTGCCTAAAGCTGACTTGACTCCTGCTAGCACTGCCAATCCGGCAAAACCTAACTCCGCTTCCGTATCTCCTAGGGCTGTTTTACAGGCACTTAAGACTAATAGTTCTACTGGGGGGTTATGGAATCCCAACTCCCGCATTTGGTCTAGTTGCAGTTTAGTATCCCACAGTTGGATATAGGAATTGCTGAGTTTCCCGGATTTAAATTCCCCGTGGGTAGCTAAGTGAACGATACCATAGGGTTGAGTCTTACGAGCGGATTTGAGCTGGTTGAGGGTAAATTCTTCGTTAAGGAAAGATGAACCTTGCCACAGTTGACCTGTGAGGGTGGATAATTCTGTTGGTACTGCGGGTAAGGGACTTTGGTCAGTGAATTTTGCTGCTCCCATAGCTAGCATTTTAGTATTGTTGATACCGACGTAGCGAGTATCAGTTAGGGAGAGACTCGGCATTAAGCCGATACTGTATTTTTCGACAATAAAGCCTGTGCCATCATGGAGTGCAGCCAGAGGTAAAGACCTTAAGCCATTATCTAGGATAAAGGTGAGATTATTAATTTCTTGAGCTTGTAAGTCTGGCTCTAACGGTGCAATTAACCACTGATATAGTTGTTGTGCTGGTTGTTGGTAGGTAGAGGGTTTGCTCGTTACGTCAGTAATTTCACTCCGGTGTGAACGGACTATATCCATTACTTGCCTACGGGTTGCTCCTGATACCCGACGCCGAATAGGTTTATCTGTGGGGGTGACTAGCACCAATTCTAATTCGTCAGTTGGCTGAGGTTGTAGTTTCAGAGAGGATGGTAGTTGTTCACTGGAAGACAAGCCTTGAGAATTGAAGTGCCAAAGGATTTCTGGTTGTTTAGGTTTCTCGGTTGGTAGGGATTTGTTGCCGGAGGGTAGAGTTTGTAGAGAAGCGGTAGTGGGAACAAAGAAAGCATAAATGAGAGCAGGTGTGACACCAGTCGCTTCTTTTATCTCTTGCAGCTTACTTCGAGCATCATCTAGGGAGATGGTAGGTGTATCACTAATGCCTAGATGATTTTCAAAATCACTGGTGAAGTATCCTTCTACTTCCTCGACAGCAATATCAACATCTAGGTTAGGAATTTGTTGAGTAATAGGGGTAAGAGAGGGTTGTTGTTGCGGTTCGGATATATCAACTGGATTGATAGGTTGCT
>JAAHHL010001399.1 GCA_010672185.1 Caldora sp. SIO3E6
TCAACCCCAACGCCATCTGTACAATCTTTGTCCAGTACACCAATTCTTTCACCACAGCGCTTGAGTCTTGCCGAAACTCTCGATAATATTAGCTATCGTATCATTGGACTAGGATTTCCCTTGCTCACAATTGGGATTATTGCTGGTGCTGTTTGGGCAAATGAGGCTTGGGGTTCCTACTGGAGTTGGGATCCTAAAGAAACCTGGGCATTAATTACTTGGTTGGTTTTTGCTGCCTATCTCCATGCTCGCATTACTCGCGGTTGGCAAGGAAGACGACCAGCAATTTTGGCAGCAACGGGATTTATCGTAGTCTGGATTTGCTATCTTGGGGTGAATCTACTGGGCAAAGGATTACATTCCTACGGCTGGTTTTTCTAGAGGTTCCAGGTTGTGAAAGCAAATCTTTCCAAATACTGTTTACATCAAGCCAGCTGTTGACCCAAACTGACGAAATGGTTGAAAGGCAAATTACAAAGTTAATCGGGGAAAATCAGCGTGGACAAGCAGTTTAAGCCACTCTCTTCTGGTGAAGTTCTATTAGTTGAGCAATCTAATCAACTTTTGATTGGACATTCCACATTCAGAGTTGGTGAATTAGCAGAAGCCATAAGGGTGCAGCTGGAAAATGGTTCAGGAGAATGGAGTCCAGAAAAGAATGCCTGGTTTAGTGAAGATGGTGTTCCTTGTGAAGTTCTAAAATTTACCGCCAATGGTTGGGAAAAGGGCAAAGTCAGAGTCCATCTGGAATTTTGCCCTCAAGACTATGAAGATGAAGCTGAAGATACCTCTGCTAACTTCTCCGAAGAGTTAACTCCAACAGCATCAGTAGTTGAGGAAGAGGAAGATGAGTTAGATCTAGAAGCACCCACTGTTATTGAAGAGGGACTAGAACTAAATTCACTAGTTGATGAAGATGAGTTAGATCTAGAAGCACCCACTGTTATTGAAGAGGGACTAGAACTAGATTCACTAGCTGATGAAGATGAACTAGAGATACCTACTGTCACGGAAGATGAGCTAGAGCTAAATTCACTAGCTGATGAAGATGAACTAGAGCTAGATTCACTAGCCGATGAAGATGAGCTAGATATATCTACTGTCGCTGAAGATGAGCTAGATCTAGATTCACTAGCCGATGAAGATGAACTAGATCTAAATATACCCATTGTTGCAGAAGATGATCTGGAGCTAGATTCACTAGCCGATGAAGATGAACTAGATCTAAATATACCCACTGTTGCAGAAGATGATCTGGAGCTAGATTCACTAGCCGATGAAGATGAACTAGATCTAAATATACCTACTGTCGCCGAAGATGAACTAGATCTAGATTCACTAGCCGATGAAGATGAACTAGATCTAGAAACTCCTGACAATATTTATGCAGAGATGGATCTCGAAGTCTCAGGCAGCTCCTCCGAAGATCTGGATATAGCGGAGATGTCAACCAGTCTAGAGGAAGACTTTGATCTAGGAGATATCTCTCAAAATCTTGAGCAAGAGCTAGAGTTTGTAGAAGCACCAGCAGCAAGCGATGATGAGTTGCTTGATTTAGCAGAAATGTCTACAGAAGATGAGAATGACCTTGATTTTGAGGCAATGTCTGTAGGAGAAGACGATAACCTTGATTTTGGTGGAATGTCTGTAGGAGAAGACGATGACCTTGATTTTGGTGGAATGGACGGCTTCGGTGATGAGTTTCAGATTGAAGACATTCCCTCCAATAGTAAATTAGAAGATAATGAAACTGACCCCCTACTTGATGATGTTTGGCAAGACTTAAATGAGACAAGCCATCAAAATCATCAGTGGTAAGTAGGGCTTGCTGAATCAATGCTTTATTCAGCAAGCCCTATTTCCTTCGCACTGTAGTACCGTGACACATCTAAAAATGTAGGTTGGG
This sequence comes from Caldora sp. SIO3E6, assembly GCA_010672185.1. Classification (GTDB taxonomy): domain Bacteria; phylum Cyanobacteriota; class Cyanobacteriia; order Cyanobacteriales; family Coleofasciculaceae; genus Caldora. Next base: position 1,907 of record JAAHHL010001399.1, read on the forward strand.
TAGAGCTTTCTTCGTGATCCAACACAATGTGCTCCGGAGTTGGGTTGCGCTATCGCTTCACCCAACCTACTTAGGGTCTGCTGAATAAGTGTGGAAGCCATACCAGATTCGTCTTTCAATCATGCAGCAAGTCAAAAAATCCCAAGAAATTGCATCTTTTAGCTCAAAAACCTGGCATCAACCCGGGTAACCTTGGGGGATGCAGATGCCCAGAACTAGGATAAATGCTGCATTCATTC
>JAAHHL010000014.1 GCA_010672185.1 Caldora sp. SIO3E6
CCCCAAGGTTACCCGGGTTGATGCCAGGTTTTTGAGCTAAGAGATGCAATTTCTTGGGATTTTTTGACTTGCTGCATGATTGAAAGACGAATCTGGTATGGCTTCCACACTTATTCAGCAGACCCTAGGTAAGGAAGAAACAAATCAAATGCTCTTCCCTCCTGACTCGGAGACTCGGAGACTCGGAGACTCGGTGTTGCTTCAGAGCAATTAGCCATTAGCAATTAGCCATTAGCCATTAGCCATTAGCCAGAGTATTTCTTAGGAGCAAAACCTATCTTTAGAGTGAGAGCGATCGCTAGAGTGAAGCTCTATTATTCTCTACCGGGTGCATCTTCTGTTCGTAAAAACCGTAGTGAAGCATCTTGATCCCTAGAACTATAGACTTCGGAGCAAGATGCTGCCACTACTGGCTCTGTCAGTTAAAGAGCAGATTATTGATCAAGGTCACTCAAATTGAAGATGAATGGAACACTACTGTTAGAGTCACCACCCATAACTAAGACTTTGGGCATTTGGGCACCACCGTCTTTCCAGGCTTGGATTGCTTCCTTTTGGAGTACTAGTTCACCCCCTTGAGCTTTGAGAGTTTCGGCTAATAGTCTTTGAGCTTCGGCTTTACCTTTAGCGCGATTAACTTCTGCCTGAGCTTCTTGTTCAGCCTCTTGAGCTATATAGACGGCTCTTTGAGCACGTTGTTCAGCGATTTGTTTCTCCTCAACTGCCTTAGAGAATTCTGGGGAGAAAGCGAGGTCAACTACGCTGGTATCTAGCACCATAATGCCATATTTTTCTAACCGTGTATTCAAAGCATCATCAAAATCTTGCTTGAGTTCAGTCCTTTTGGTAATCGCTTCTTCTACTGTTCTTTTTGCCGCTGCAATCTTGAAAGATTCCTGAGTCTGGGGGGCAACAATTTTCGAGACAATATTTTGTAAGGTTCCCTGGGTTCTTCTGATCTCAACTACCTCAGTGGGATCGAGGCGGAAGTTGATGGCGAAGCTAGCTGATAGATCCTGGAGATCCTTGGTGGAACTTTGGGCAGGGACTTCAAATTTTTGCACTGTCACATCATATATGTCCACTGTGGAAATCAGTGGAGGCTTGATGTGGAGACCCTCAAGCAAGGCTCCATCTCTGGCTTTACCCAAGATACTCAAGACTCCTGCTTGCCCGGGATTAATGACGACAAAGGAACTAAAGCTCAGAAGGATCACTAATGCTGCTAAGATTCCTCCAATGACTGATGTAAAGTTTTGTATATTCTGGTTCCTCAAGTCCTGCTCTCCTTGTAAAAAGTTAATAGTAACTTCTCCCAGCCTATCAAAAAGTAGGGATCATAAATTCAATGAAGAAGGGAACAAGAGATATTGTCCCAGAAAAAAGAGGCTTGCAAAATAAGTAAGTATAAATGATTTTTTAATTTTGAGGTAGTTTACTTAAAATAATAGTTTACAAGCTTCCTCCTTCTAGGGCGGCTTCTGATTTAGAGTTTATGCTAAAAAAGAATCATATCGAACCAGCGCAGTATTATTTTCTCCAAGTGCTAATCTTAACCTACGATCTTCCCGTAAAGTCACAATCCCCGTTGCTTCAGCACGAGGATTGTTTCAATCCAGTATACTCATTCACCCAGGCACTGTAAGCCAAACTGAAATGAGCGATGAAAATTCCGATAAAAGTGTCATTGTCATTGTTGATGACAACCCCACGAATCTGGGGGTTTTATTCGACTTTTTGCACGATTCTGGCTTTAAGGTCTTAGTAGCTCAGGATGGTGAGAGTGCCATCCAGAAAGTTGAATATGCCCATCCCGATCTGATTTTACTAGATGTGATGATGCCGGGAATCGACGGGTTTGAAACTTGTCGCCGCTTGAAAGCTAAGGCGTCAACTAAAGATATCCCGGTGATCTTTATGACTGCCCTTTCTGAAACAGTGGACAAGGTCAAAAGTTTTGCTCTTGGTGCCGTGGACTATATTACCAAACCGGTGCAGCAGGAAGAAGTGATTGCCAGAGTCACAACTCACCTAAAAATCCAAAAGCTGCAAAAGACATTCCAAGAACAAAATTTGCAACTGCAAGAAGAAATTAAGGAGAGAAAGCGAACAGAAGAATCACTGCGACAAGCTGAGTTGAAATATCGCAGCATCTTTGAGAATGCTAGCGAAGGTATCTTCCAGGCAATACCGGCTGGAGGATATATCACCGCTAATCCTGCCCTAGCAAAGATTTTAGGCTACAGTTCTCCGAAAGAACTAATGAAGAAAATAACCAATATCAACCAGCAATTGTATGTAGATTCCAGTAGCCGAGAAGATCTAGCTACTCTTATGCAGAGGTATGATGTCCTGACTGATGTCGAGTCTCAAGTTTATCGCAAAAATGGTCGTACTATTTGGATTTCGGAGAATATACGTGCTGTTAAAGATGCTCAGGGCAATTTGCTTTACTACGAAGGCACGGTGGTTGATATTTCAGAACGGCGACAGACAGAATTTGTGCTACGCCTAGCAAGGAAAAAAGCAGAACTCTTACTGCTTAACATCTTGCCCCAACCAATTGCAGAGCGCTTGAAACAAGATAAGGGCACGATTGCCGAGAACTTTGAAGAAGTAACGGTAATGTTTGCTGACTTGGTTAACTTTACCCACTTCTCAACCCAAACCTCTCCTAAGGAATTAGTGGAACTTCTCAATCAAATTTTCTCAAAGTTTGACCGACTAGCCCAGCAACATGGTGTGGAGAAAATCAAGACGATTGGTGATGCCTATATGGCTGTCGCTGGTTTGCCGACACCTAGTTCCAATCATGCCCAAGCGATCGCTCAAATGGCGCTGGATATGCAACAAGCAATCACTGAATTCAACGCCGACACTGGTAACAATTTTAGCCTCAGAATTGGCATCAATAGCGGTCCGGTGGTTGCTGGGGTAATTGGCATCAGAAAATTCAGCTATGACCTGTGGGGTGATACGGTAAATACCGCCAGCCGCATGGAGTCCCACGGTATACCAGGTTACACTCAAGTTACATCTGTCACTTATGAGCTCCTAAAAGATCAATATCTATTTGATAAGCGTGGTTCTATTGAAATCAAGGGCAAAGGACAAATGACTACTTATCTCCTCAAGGGAGCCAAAGAGCAAGCTGTGATTGGCAGCAGGGAGCAGGAAGTGGGGTAGTTTGTCCTTTGTCCTTTGTCCTTTGTCCTTTGTCCTTTGTCCTTTGTTGTTTGTACCAATGGATATCTCCACGAAAGAAGCTGAAAGCCTTATGGAAGGTGGATCAATATCGAGTTTTTGGAGATGACCAATGACCAATGACCAATGACCAATGACCAATGACCAATGACCAATGACCAATGACCAATAACCAATGACTAATGACCAATAACAAAGAAAATTACTCGTAGTCCAAATGTTCTACCTGTCTGCTATCGAGATGAGTAGGGATAAATTCAGGGCGACGCCTAGGTACTGTCGAAGGTGGCAGAGCAGTATATGGGTGCTGAACTACATAGGTTGTACGAGGTGGACGTTGTTGTTTCGACAGCAAAGCTAAAGCAGAGATCACCACAATACCACCACTAACAGTAACTGCCATACCTCCTAGTCCCCAAACTAACCCCGGAAGGATGGAATTGTCCCTCTCCTGATTTGATTCCAAAGTTGGAGCAACTACTGGGGCATTTCCTATTGGTGAGGGTAAATTATTGATGTCAGCCTGTGCCGTCAGGTTATCAATGAGCAACTGCTGATTTTGCATTTGAGCTTTGAGCTGCTCAATTTCAGTTGTTTGCCTCTCCAGTACAGCCGTAACTTGTTCAGGATTTAGTAGCCGGTTTTGTCCAAAAGCATCTGAACCCGGTGAAGCAGGAGTTGGGAATGACGGCGTTGTTAGGTATGGATTAGAAGTATCGTAGGGATTGGTATTAGTCTGTGGGATGGGCAGTGAGCGGGCATTAGGCAGCTGCATTGCCCCCGTATTGTCTCCTCCCTTCAGTACAAACAAGGCAGCTACTCCAGCTAGCGCTGCTCCTGTTAAAAACGCCATACTATCACTCATCACTCTTGCCTCTCAACTGGAACTGAACCAAAAATAATTCTAACTTATGCACTCTGATCTTTAGGTTAGGTGGTCTAAAAGACACGCTCCTTAAAGATATGGAACGGGGCTTGTTGCCGTTTCAGCTAAGCTGCTCACTATTATATTGGTCAATGCTGGAAATAAGCTAGTTAGGATTGAAGAAACTTGACGCTGGGTGAGGGAAGAAAGGTGTGGGGAGTGTGGGGAGTGTGGGGAGTGTGGGGAGATAGAGATACAAAAGATAACTTAAGGAAACCCTAACTTATACAGCAAACCCTAAGTAATACCAAATCCGGTATCGATATACCCGCTATGCCCACATTGTAGAGACGTTTCATGAAACGTCTCAGAGCAAGATTTCACGGTTTGCTCAAAACGGCTCTATTGTAACCGGATTTGGTATAATTAGCCGCTTATCCCGGCATCTCTACGAGAAATTACGTAAAGAATTGAGTTTGGTATAACATCTCATCTTCACGGAGCAGATCGCTGCTTTAAGTTGATAACCACTCAGGAATAGTGTTTTGGGCTACCAAGAAGAGGTTTCACCGAAAGCAGCACCGAAGCGCATTCCTTTTAGGTATGGGAGGGATAACTGCCCGCCGCGAAAGTCATGGGTACAAACAACAAACGACAAACAACAAACGACAAACAACAACATCCCTAGAAAGAACTATTACTTTAATTTTAAGTTAGTGCTATTATCCTAATTTTGGGTAATCAGATACTGGGCAAGGGCATTGTTTGGTTGATCACTTCTCTTGGTGAAACTTCAATTAATAATTACAAATGACTTCAATAATATCTCGAAAAATTTGTCTTCTTGGCGACTTTAGTGTCGGCAAAACTAGTTTAATTCGCCGCTTTGTAGAGCGTCAGTTTAGCGACAAATATCTGTCAACAGTAGGAGTGAAAATTTCTCGTAAGACTGTTAATCTTAAATCAAGGTCGCACCAGAATTCAATGAGTATACAGATGATGATCTGGGATTTAGAAGGCAATACCAAATTTAAAGCCATCACCCCAACTTACATGCAGGGAGCTCGTAGTGCAGTGATTGTGGGAGACCTTACCCGCAAAGCAACTATTGAGCATATTCCGGATCACATTCAATCTTTTTTGTCGGTTAACTCCAAGGGATTTATCATTGTCGCTTTGAATAAATCTGATTTAATTGCTCAGGATGAACTAGCAGAAATTAGTAATTTTCCTCGATTTAATAGCCATGATCAAGTAATTGGCACTTATCTAACTTCTGCCAAAACTGGAGTATCTGTAGATCAAGTTTTTTCTAAGTTGGCTTTTAAAATGATTCAACTATAGAAGAGAAATGCAACAACCTATACCGAAACAATCTCCGCCAAATTGGCTGGAAAACAGATGCCCAAGCTGCCTATTCATGCAATTGGAAGGAGAACTTGTTCAACCAGACCAGATTGACCTTTACTTAACTATCAACTTTGATGTACAGTGTGAGTCCTTACCCCAAGGAAGCATGGTCTTTGGCCTAAAAGGTGGAAAACTTCAGCTCAGGCTAGAAAATGGTAAGATCCACCATCAATTCCGGGAATTAACTGGTTCATTTACCCTCGTCCCACAGCAAGAAGGACAACAATTGGTTACCTGTCAGGTAAGGACTCACGGTTCCCAGAAATATCCAGCCTGGGATTTTGCAGTAGACTCAGAACAACCAGTTTTGCAAGGTTTACTCAAGAAAACCAAGTTAGCTACCCTAGATGCGATCGCTTTTCCCTGCTCTGTAGAAGCTACCTTTGATGTTTCCCTGCAAAATATTTATTTGACTGAGGTTCAAGGACTTTGGCCAGCTAACCTGAGCACCAATCAACTAGCAATTTTAGAAAGAGGCATTGCACAAGTGTTGAGCAAAAGAAAGTTAAAACCTTATCTAAGTCGGATAGAATTACAATTTGACAATAAAGAAATAGTTGAAGGGTATCTAACCAATAACCAATAATCAACAACCAATGACTGGTGAAGCATTTTACCAAGAAGTTCAAGACCTAATCCAGCGTATTATCGCAGCAGGACAACAAGACTTTCTTGAGCTAGCGAGAATTGCACAGCTTAATCCTACTGAAGATTTTGCTGGGGTAGACCTCAGAAAAGTCAACCTCAACAGTGTATCTTTGAGGGAAGCTAATCTAAGAGCTACTAATCTGAGTGAGGCGGACCTGAGTGAGACTGACCTCTGTGGTGCTGACCTCTGTGGTGCTGATTTGAGTGACGCGGATCTCTGTGGTGCGGACTTAAGCAATGCTGACTTGAGTAAGGCTGACCTCAGCGGTGCTACCCTGATTGGCAGTAACCTGATGGATAGCAACCTCTGTAATGCGGCTCTCAGAAGTGCCAACCTTAGTGGTGCTGATTTGAAAATCGCTGACTTGACTGATACTAACCTTAATGGTGCTAGCTTCAGTAAGGCGGATCTCCGGGGAGCGGATCTCAGTGGTGCGGACCTGAAGGGAGCTGATCTAGGGGGAGCAAATCTCAGTGCTGCTATTTTTAGAGGAACGGATTTAGGTAATGCTGACTTGAATGGTGCGGATCTCAAGGGAGCTGACTTGAGAGTCGCCGATCTTAGCTATGCTAATCTCAGAGTTGCTAACCTGAAAGTTGCTGACCTCAGAGTTGCTGAACTCCAAGGAGCCGACCTCAGCGATGCGAATCTTCAAGGAGCCGACCTCAGCGATGTCAACTTCACAAATGTTAACTTCTGCAATGCTAACTTAAGGGAGACTAATCTCCAAGGAGCCGACCTCAGTAATGGGGACTTGAGCGATGCGGATCTCCAAGGATAATGACCAATGACCAATGACCAATGACCAATGACCAATGACCAATGACCAATGACCAATGACCAATGACCAATGACCAATGACAAACAACAAACAACAAACAACAAACAACAAACAACAAACAACAAACAACAAACAACAAACAACAAACAACAAACAACAAACAACCATCACATCATCATTTGTTCGACAAAATTGGTATAAACTTCACCTTCAAGGAAGGCTGGTGTTTCCAGGATCTTTTGATGGAAACCAATGGTGGTGGAGACACCGGTAATAGCACATTCTCGCAAAGCTCGCTTCATCCGCTTAATTGCAGCATCACGACTGGAACCCCAAACGATTAATTTACCAATCAAGGAGTCGTAATAGGGAGGAATTTCGTAATCGGTATAGACATGGGAGTCCATACGTACTCCCGGACCTCCTGGTGGTAGGTAACCACTTATTCTTCCTGGTTGGGGACGGAAATTATGTTCCGGATCTTCGGCATTAATCCGACATTCAATAGCATGACCTTTGAGGGTAACCTGGTCTTGGGTAAGCTGTAATTTTTCCCCTTGGGCGATGCGAATTTGTTCCGCAATCAAATCTAAACCTGTAATCATCTCGGTAACAGGATGCTCAACTTGAATGCGGGTGTTCATTTCCATAAAGTAGAAATTCCCTGAAGCATCAAGGAGAAACTCAACAGTCCCTGCACCCACATAATTGATCGACTTGGCCGCCATTACTGCAGCAGTCCCCATTTTTTCCCGTAGTTCCGGTGTTAAAATTGGACTAGGAGCTTCCTCTAAGAGTTTTTGATGACGCCTTTGGATAGAGCAGTCTCGCTCACCCAAATGGACTACATTGCCATAGCTGTCAGCCAGAATTTGAAACTCAATATGACGGGGACAGACAACAAATTTTTCTAAATAGACGCCAGGATTACCGAAGGCAGCTTCTGCTTCTCCTTGAGCTGCTTGAAAGTTTTTCCCTAAAGTACTCTCATCTTGGACAAAACGCATACCACGTCCCCCACCACCAGCAGTGGCTTTGATCATCACAGGATAGCCAATTTTTTGCGCGATCGCTTGAGCTTCTTCTTCGGAAAGTAGTAGTCCATCGCTGCCTGGTACGGTGGGAACACCAGCACCTTGCATGGTTTCTTTCGCTGTCGATTTATCCCCCATCGACAAGATGGCTTCTGGGGAGGGACCAATAAAAGAAATTTGATGATCAGCACAAATTTCGGCAAAACGGGCATTTTCTGCTAAAAATCCATAGCCGGGATGAATGGCAGTGGCATCGCGAGTCAAAGCAGCAGCAATAATATTAGGAATATTCAAATAACTTTTACTACTAGGGGATTCACCAATACAAACAGCTTCGTCTGCCAGTTGGACATGTAGGGCGTGCCGGTCAATGCTAGAGTGAACAGCAACGGTGGCAATCCCCATTTCTTCACAAGTTCGGAGAATTCGCAGAGCAATTTCCCCACGATTGGCAATCAAGATTTTAGAAAAATTCATATCATACACTCTACTACCTCTGTATTCAGTAGGATAGAGGTGATTGGGTACATTTAGTCGAATTGTGGGAAGTTTGATAATCTGAGAAAAGATATATTGCGCCTTCGGTGGGTGCTTCTAAAGTAACCATGCAGTCTCTTACCCTCACTAATTCTTTAGACGCTTTTCTGAAGCAACCCAACATTGAAGCCTCTCCTGCCTGGGAATTTATCCAGGGACATGCAGAGCAAAAGCCCATGCCTACACTGTTTCATTCCCGCCTTCAACGTAATCTGGTTAACACTATCAATAGCCAAACTCAAACTTACGAAGCTATCCAGGAACTGCGATGCATTGTGCCTCCCTTATCTCCAGTTCCTGATATTGTCATTGTTAAGAGCGATCGCCTTTCCCAAGAAGATGATCCGCTACAAGGGGCACCGGACTGGTTAATTGAAATTCGCTCCCCTGATCAAAGCACCTTAGATTTACAAAAGAAAATTCTACACTGTCTGAGTAACGGAACACAGCTGGCTTGGCTCATTGATATTCAGCGCAAGCAAATCTGGGTTTGGGAAAATGAAGAGCTCCCCATTGTTTATGCCAACAAGGACATACTCCCTACCCTTGGCGAGATCTCAGGCATTACAGTAGAAGCTGTTATTGCCTTGACCCAAAAACGGTAACTCAGGAACATCGAAAACAGTCGAAGTTGCGATCTGCTTGCAGCAGCGCTTCGCTATCGCAGAACTTGTAGGGCGTATGCAATTCAAACAATAATACAGTTTTCATGTCTAAGGGCTTATGTTAATCGGTCTGAATACAGAGGCATTATGAGATATACAAAAAGTAAACTATTATCTGGCATTGGTCTAAGTTTATTTGTTCAATTTTTCTTAATTGATTTTGTGAATGCTCATGATTTTCCCAAATTAGATGAAGCAATTCCCAATTATCGTATTGCTCAATTAGCACCGGTTTTTGATTTTGATGGAGATGGTTGTTTACCAGGTACTGGGATTAGCCGAAATGGTAGAAAAAATGGTGGGTTGAAACCGACTGGAAGTATAACTGGAAAATGTCGCTCCTCTAGGTTTATGGATACTTCCAATACATTTCATCGTTCTCATTGCATGTCTCAAAACGGTTCACAATATTGCGGTCATTTTTATGCTTTATATTTTGAAAAAGATCAAGCCGCTTATAGTCCTTTTGAAGTGCCTAGTGTTGACATACCTGACATTGGTACGTTATCTAACGGACATAGACATGATTGGGAAGTTGTAGCTGTTTGGACAAAGGACAATGTAATTACACATGGTAGCGTTAGTCATCATGGTAAACCTAAACTACGAAAGGCTTCAGATATACCTTTTGAAAATGGTCATATGAAAGTTGTTTATCATCAACATAATGTACGTACTCATGCTTTTCGTTTTGCCTCAAGAAATGAAAGGGCTGAAAATCCTTATCGTAGATTTGTTACACCTACTATAGTTAGTTGGTATTCCTTAGTGGGAGATGGTATTAATAACTATGGCATGAGATCGAGATTAAACTCTTTCGATTATGGACACGCTAATCTACAAATAGTTGATAGAAATTTTGCTAATAAGTTAAATCAATTTAAACCTTCCGAATATCCAAGCTTTGTCTTACCTCCATTAAGGATAATATAAGAACTATCAGGGTTAAGAGATGAAATTTGACTGAATTAACGGATAAACATCCTCTCTGATAAGGTATACAGCAGTTTGCTCTGCTATGCGGTACACTGCTAGTCCCCGTCGCATCCCCCTTAAAAAGGGGAACTTGTGACTGCTGTCATGTATGTATATTCGATCCTAATCGAAAACAGTCGAAGCGGGGTAGCATTGGGCGTATGCAATACGGCTCTACGGTTCCTACTGACAGAGGAAAAAATTTTTCCTTATTACTTGTTTCCTGCACAATTGTTTGATATATTAAGTAATCGCGCGGATGTGGTGGAATTGGTAGACACGCACGCTTGAGGGGCGTGTGGCGTAAGCCTTGCGAGTTCGATTCTCGCCATCCGCATTGGCTTTGTCATTAGTCATTAGTCCTTTGTCCTTTGTACTAATGACTATGTGGGATATTTCCTCTAACCCTACAAGGAATTGTTTTCTCCATTGCTGCTTTTTGTAAGTTTCTCATTACGACTAGGATCTCCTAGGCGACCGGGGGAGTGAGTTGTAATAAAATCTGCATTAGAAGGGAGGCCCCAGGCTTGGGATAGCTTTCCCAGCAACTGGTCTTGCTGTTTGCGTAAACTGAGGATGTCGCCACTGTTATTGTTGATAATGGCAAAACAGACTGCATCGCGATCGCGGGTTGGCATAATACCAGCTAAGGCACTTACTTGATTGAGGGTTCCGGTTTTAACCGCAGTACCAGTAGGAATATTCCGGTCTTCCATTGTCCCACCTTTGTCCCTTCCAGCAACTGGGAATAAATCGGCAACAGTAAGTTGGTGGGATTGGAGAGAATATTCCATAGCTATCAGCATGGCACAGGCAAGATCGGAAAGGCA
>JAAHHL010000140.1 GCA_010672185.1 Caldora sp. SIO3E6
CAAACTCATCCATACACAAGCCTCCTGCCCCCTGCCTCCTGCCTTCTGCCTCCTGCCTCCTGCCTCCTGCCTTCTGCCTCCTGCCTCCTGCCTTCTGCCTTCTGCCTCCTGCCTCCTGCCTCCTGCCTCCTGCCTTCTGCCTCCAAACCACTAGTGCGGTAATTACCACTTAATCCTGATTGATGTCCGCAAAATTGACCACTATAACTTTTACTTACTCAGGAGCTTTTAATGAAAGTAAGTTTACATCCTGCCCTTAATGATACTCATATTGATGTCAAGCAACCGAATAGCCAACGCCAGCTATCCCTAGCCGTAAGTGCCTTCTCCACTGAGGAAGAGCGTTCAGTTCCCCTGAATTTATGCCTAATCCTCGATCATAGTGGCTCCATGAGTGGGCTCCCTCTGGAAACGGTTAAAAAAGCGGCTATGGGTTTGATGGAACGGTTACAACCAGGCGATCGCTTGTCAGTGGTTGCCTTCGATCATAGAGCTAAAGTTATTGTCAAAAATCAGGAGATTGACAACCTAGACCATGTTAAAAAACAGCTCAAAAGGCTCTCTGCTGATGGAGGAACAGCGATTGATGAAGGGCTTAAGCTGGGTATCGAAGAGTTAGCAAAGGGTAAACAAGACGCTGTTTCTCAGGCTTTTCTGCTCACCGATGGGGAAAACGAACATGGTGATAACAACAAATGTCTGAAATTAGCCGGTCTAGCCACCCAACATAATATTACCCTCAATAGCTTAGGATTCGGTTCTAACTGGAACCAAGACATCTTGGAAAAAATTGCTGATATTGGTGCTGGCAGTCTGTCTTATATTGAGCAGCCAGAACAAGCAGTCGAAGAGTTTGGGCGCTTGTTTAATCGTATTCAGTCTGTCGGTTTAACTAATGCCTATATGTTTTTGGATTTACCGCCTAAAGTAAGGCTAGCAGAACTCAAACCAATTGCTCAGGTAGCTCCTGATACCATTGAATTACCAATTCAACAAGAAGATGGTCGCTTTCTGGTGCGCTTGGGAGACTTGATGACTGATTCTGAGCGAGTTATCCTAGCTAATCTATATATTGGTAAACTGCCAGAGGGTAGTCAAGTAATTGCCAAGGTACAAGTGATGTACGATGACCCAGCTATCGGTAAAGATGGGTTACTTTCTGAACTAATACCGATAGAAGCCACTGTTCAGGGAGTTTACCAGCCATCCCCCAATGCCGATGTCCAAAGGTCAATTTTGGCTTTGGCTAAATATCGGCAAACCCAAATTGCAGAAGCGAAATTGCAAAAAGGCGATCGCGTCGGTGCGGCTACCATGCTGCAAACTGCTGCCAAAACTGCTATCCAAATGGGAGATCAAGGTGCTGCAACAGTGCTACAAACCAATGCCACTCGCTTGCAACTAGGAGAAGAACTTTCCGAAGCAGACCGCAAGAAAACTCGCATCGTCTCTAAGACAGAGCTGCAAGAATGAATAATAGGGAATAGGGAATAGGGAATGGGGAATTGAGAATTGAGAATTGATATATTTAATTCCTCCTTGTCTCCCTTGTCTCCCTTGTCTCCCTTGTCTCCCTTGTCTCCTCCATCTCCGCGTCCCCCCATCCCCGCGTCCCCGCGTCCCCGCGTCCCCGCGTCTCCTACTCAGGCTTATCCTTCTTCGTAGATAGCATTAAATTCGACTCGTTGACGCCAAACTTGTAGCCGATGCCAAAATTCAATGGCTTGATAGTATTGTCACCTTGATAGATTTTCCTTAACTCTGGCTGATACCGCTCAGCAAAGAGGCCAATGGGACTGGTATAGTTGCCATAATATGTTATGTCCCACTTCCCTTCGTCTACATACTTGATGGGCATACCGGAATCATCCTGTAGTAGATTGCCACTTTGGGTAAGAATCAAATCTCGAATCTGGGAAAAACTATCCCGGTACATCAAATAGGAAGCAGCTTTGAGGTAGGTAGTTGGGGTTCCCAGTTGTTGGACAAATGCCTTAAGTTGGGGAGTTTTTGCCAAACCTTCATTGGAGATATCAGTGGAGAAATAATGGAGTGTTCGTGGCTCGGATTCTCCTTCTGGTAAAAAGGTGATTTTGACACCGGAAATGGAGTTATCGCCAGCTGCTCCCTCACCTTGAGGCTGAATATTGGCATTCCCATCCATACTGATTGGCTGAATATCCATAATCTGGTTATTCGTGCGAGCCATAAATACCAGTATAATCGGCAGAGCTCCTTGCTGAGCCAAATCTACCTGCATATCATTCGTGCGGAAGAAGCTAAATTTTAAAATTTCTGATAGAGCACCAACCACTCCCTGTAATTTAGCATTTCTTTGGGATTCGGAGAGTTCTTCGAGATCCGGGACTTCTCCCACAGGCTCTAAAGCTAACATCACATACTCACTACCCTTGGGGAACATAGTGAAGCCATACAAAAAATCTGGTCCGCTAAAAGGATAAAAGATCGGAGGAGAAGAGGCATTGATTGCTTTAAGTTCTTCTTTAGACCAAGCTCTGGCTTTAGATAGTTGTTGTCCTTCTAGTTGTGACCAAGCACCATTTAAATAACTAGCATGACTTTGCCAAGCGCCACTTTCTGTCATCTTGGCAATTGCTTCATTGTCCTTCACCTCCATACCAGCAAGAAATCTAGCTGTAGCAGTTAACTTGGCAGTTTTTTCTTCGTCAAACTCCACCACAGCTTCTTGTGTTTTTGACTCAGTTTCCGCAACTTCCGTCGTTTCTTCTGTTCCTTGCTCAGCTGTCTCACTATTGCTGCCACAACCTCCAACAAAGACTAGTAGTCCCAACAGTGCTATGAGTACAGACAGGGATTTTTTGATGTTCATGATAATTCCTGGCAAAATTTATTTCATCTTGGTTTAATCCTGAGAATCGGAGGAAACAAGTTTGTTCCTAGCAGCGATTAAGTAAACTGGCAGACCGAGAGCAATTGTACCCAATCCTGCCAAAGATTCAACCGGTTTATCCCTGAAAATAAAGACCAGTATCCACAGGCTAATTGCCAAGAATAGGAGTGGCGTTACTGGATATCCCCAGGTTTTATAGGGTCGTTGTACTTCAGGATACTTAAATCTGTGGATAAATACCCCCAAAACCGTCATAAAGGAAGAGAGAGTCAGGGTAAATCCCAGATAGGTAATTACGGCATCAAAGCTAGAGGTAATTACCAAAACTATAACTATAGCTAGTTGCAGGAGAAGGGCGTAGTAAGGAACACCACTGTTATTTTTTCTGGCAAGCAGTTTAAACAAGGGAATATCCTCACCAATTACCTGGGTTACTCTCGGTCCTGCCCAAACCATAGAACTAATGGAAGATATTAGTCCAAAAGAGATCAACATACCCATAATTTTTGCCCCGGAGGAACCAAAAATACTTTCGGCAGCAATGTACCCTACTTCCAGTTGTCCCGCTAAGTTATCGATGGGGGTGCTGTACAGAAAAATAAAGTTGAGCAACAGATATAACAGCATCACCACTAAAGTCCCCAATAGTAAAGACCGGGGCAGATTTTTCTCTGGTTCTTCTATCTCATTAGCAATGTAGATCGAAGCATTCCAGCCGGAATAGGAGTAGGTAACATATACCAGAGAAATAGCGAAGGGTGTACTGGCAATTAACGGTAGATCCCCTGAAGTTGGGAAGAAGTTGAGCCCTTGGGATTGAGCCAACACCAGTCCACACAGGATTAAAACAACAATCAACAGCACTTTTAAGACGGTGAAGATTTGCTGGAAATAGCTTCCTGTTTTTACATTATTCAAGTGAATCAGGGAAACGGCAATAACCACCAATAAAGCGATCGCATTGGCATTGATAATCGGGAAAACACTGGTAAAATAGTTCCCCAAAGCGATCGCAGCAGCAGCGATTGGTGCAGCAAAACCGACTGTTACCGATACCCATCCCGACAGGAAGCCAACAATCGGATGATAAATCTCCGACAGATAATGATACTCTCCACCGGAACGAGGCATTACTGCTGCCAATTCACCGTAAGCAAGAGCACCACAAAGGGCGAAAATTCCCCCTACTATCCATAAGAACAGCAGGGCAAAACCGGATTGGATATCTATTACTTGGAAACCGAGACTGGTGAACACGCCGGTTCCAATCATATTAGCTACGACAATGCAAATAGCCGTAAACAGGTTAATAAGACGAGGGTTCTGATTTTCCTTCATTAATTGGGTAGGAGTGTTGATTTAGGACTAAGTTTACTTGCTACTCGGCAAATTTTTTGAGACGAACCACAGGGTGAGCGAAAAAAAGGGTGGGGAGCGGAGGAGCGGAGGAGCAGAGGTGCGGAGGAGCAGAGGTGTGGAGGAGTGGAGGTGCGGAGGAAGAAGAGAGAACTGATAATTTTTGGATACTTAGCTAGGAAGTCCCACCCAAAATTTCGTTCACCCCGAATCACACCAGTCACAGAGTTCACAGAGTGTAATTGTCAATTATCAGTTCAACATCAAAAACTTGCGCGAACTTGGTAGCCACCAACTGACGTACCTGTTCTACTGTAATCCCAGGGATAAATTGAGCAAGACTACCAACGGGTTTATTGGCAATGCCACAAGGTACAATCTTCTCAAAACCTGATAGTTCTGGGCAAACATTGAGGGCAAAGCCATGCATCGTCATCCAGCGGGATGCTTTAATCCCAATTGAGGCTACTTTACTTCCCTCTAGCCAGACACCAGTCATTCCCGTAATACGCTCTCCTCGGAGTCCATAAACCCCTAGAAGTTGAATTAAGACCTCCTCCAACTGTCGCAGATACCAGTGTAAGTCTTGCTGGTAATACCGCAGATTGAGGATGGGATAGCCCACTAGTTGACCGGGACAATGGTAAGTCACTTCACCACCTCGCTCCACCCGGTAAGTCGGCAATTCTACCACATTTGGGTCAAACTTCAGAAACTCAAGACTGGCTCCCCGACCCAAAGTGTAAACCGGGGGATGCTCCAACAACAACAAAACATCATCCAGGGTAGGGTCTTGGATACGATCTGCGACAAGCGATCGCTGCTGTTCCCAAGCCACAGCATAAGGCACTAAACCTTGATTATAGAGACAGCATCGACGAGGCAAAACCTATTCTCCTATGGGCGAGCGAAAAAAAGGGGGGGGAGCGGAGGAGCGGAGGAGCGGAGGAGCAGAGGAGCGGAGGAGCGGAGGAGTTGGGGAGCTGAGTAAGAAGAGAGAACTGATAATTTTTGGATACAAAGCTCAAGAAATCCCACCCAAAATTTCGTTCACCCCTCTCCTACAAGCACAAGCATAAGCGGAATTAAGAATTAAGAATTAAGAATGCTTATAAAGTAACGATTATATCTCCCCTCAGCTCCCTCAGCTCCCTCAGCTCCCTCAGCTCCCTCAGCTCCCTCAGCTCCCTCAGCTCACCCGGAGAGGGGTAACGAGGTATTTTGGCAAGAGGTCTAATGTCAAATAATGCAAAGGAATCTGAAGAGAAGTCAAAGGCGACTGTTTTCCAGAATACAAGGTGCTACCGTAAAGGTATCCCCCAAAAGCAGCAATACCTACACGGCTGTAATTAATTACTTAAACCTTAGAGGAGGGAGTAGATCTGTATGAAGCTTGTAATCCAGGGCAAGAATATCGAAATCACCGAGGCAATTCGTGAGTACGTACATCAAAAAGTGGAAAAGGCAGTAAATCATTTTCAAAACTTAACTACTGAGGTAGACGTGAATTTGTCGGTGGCTCGTAATCCCCGGATCAATTCTAAGCAGACTGCGGAAGTTACCATTTACGCTAATGGTACGGTCATTCGTGCCCAAGAAGGCAGTGAAGACTTATATGCAAGTATTGATCTGGTAGCTGACAAAATTCAACGCCAACTGAGGAAATACAAGGAAAAGCTACAACACAAAAAAAACCATACTCAGGCTAAAATGGCCAATGTGGTAGTAGAAAGTTCGGCAGTAGATGATTTAATCGGCGATCGCACTCCTGAATTACCTAGCGAAGTCGTGCGCACAAAGTATTTCGCTATGCCGCCTATGACGGTAGAAGACGCCCTAGAACAACTGCAACTAGTAGATCACGACTTTTACATGTTCCGGAATGCCAAAACCGATGAGATTAACGTGATTTATGAACGTAACCACGGTGGGTATGGAGTGATTCAACCCCGCAATGGCAACGGTCATACCAATCACAAAAATGGTAAAGTCGCTAAAGATGCAGAGTATGCAACTCACTAGTGCTTTGAAGGCAGGAGGCAGGAGGCTCCGAGGGAAGAAAGTTTGTAGGTAAGCTTTTTTTCTCGCTTTGGGTTATTTCCATGCCTGCTGCACTAGGTTAGAACATAAAGGTTGAGATCAGGTATATCACACAAAAAAACCTAACACCTAACACCTAATACCTAATACCTAATACCTAATCTCAGCTTGCTCTTACTCGACAAGTTAGCTTAACCTGGGAAGTGTAAGGTGAACGAAAATTAAGCACAGGCGCATTTGCTTAAGAGTAATTTTGTGCAACTTCGCTCATCCCAACTATTGGTTTTAACTTAAGGAGGAGATAACGTGACCCAAGTGGTTGTAGGCGAAAATGAAGGAATTGAGTCAGCGCTGCGCCGATTCAAGCGCCAAGTCTCAAAAGCCGGAATTTTCGCAGATATGAAGCGTCTGCGTAATTTTGAGACACCTATTGAAAAGAAAAAGCGTAAAGCGATCGCTAGAAGACGCAAACGCAGATACAACTAGACACGGGGATGCGGAGACGTGGATACGAGGAGACGCGGAGACACGGAGACGCGGAGACGCGGAGACACGGAGACGCGGAGACACGGAGACACGGAGACGCGGAGACATACCATACCATAAATGAATTTGCACTCACGGTAGTCAAATTTCTTCCTTGGTACTGTCTCCTGTTTCCTGCTTGTTTCTTTAGGCTTACAAACAGACTCCTGTAGCAGGAGGTTGGGTTTTCACCTCAACTGCCTGATATCCAGATGTCGTTAATAATTGTGAAACTACTAATTGTGCTCGTTCATTAGCCTGTTGTAGCAAATCCTCTCGACAGGCAGTTGCCTCGATCTTTTTCAAAGTTTCCTGTTGCGCTAGCATCTGTAACTGGGGTGCGACATCTGGCCCCAAACCCAAGAAGCCCCGATCATAGTCATATACTTGAGAACGACTTACGTCAATTTTGCTGTCTAGTAGCTTAGGTGGTGGTAACTGCAACTGAATTGTATCATTAACAATATTGACATCCTCAACTTTTAGTTCTCCTAAATCAACTCCAGCTCGCACTTCACCATAAGCAATGTAGAGCAGTTGAGTTGAGCCAACTGGATATCCAGCAATGAGTCTATCCTGACGGGTGGGTACAACCGCTTCCATGGTAAACACGGCAGTTGTCAGTTCACTCGCACCACTTATTTGACTGACAATCAAAGAGCGTACATCAACTTCCGGTGCCGTCTCAGAGATGCTGAACATTCCCTGGACTTTATCGAAGAAACGAGCTCCTGTGAACATAATGCCAATTCCCGAAGTCATTGCTAACAGTGCTACACTGGCTGTGGTAATTAGTATTATGTTTTTGGGTAGCTTATAGATAATACGGCTCAACCGACTTTTCTGTAACTGTTCCCTCATATCCTTACTCCTTAATCCAGGCAATATTGGTTTTAATAGTCCTTGCTGGTAGATCTAATACTTTGTCTAATATTAATCAATCCATATTCAATCTTGTCTACTAACTTTCGCGAAGACCATCTTTTTTCCCTACACCCTACACCCTACACCCTATACCCTACACCCCACACCCTGCTCATCCCAAACCCAATTCGGTATACAATTGCGATCGCTTGCACCAGAAAGCTTGCGCTATCGCGTTTCCTAGTGCAGCTGACGTGGAAATAACTGAGCAACTAAAATCTCCTTGTCTCCCTTGTCTCCCTTGTCTCTTTTGAGGTGCTCAAGGACTTCTGCCTAGCTGCACTAGAACTCCCGAACTCCTTTCGTCTTCGTTAAATTCTGCCAATCATGACTTACTTTCGCCCAAGCATTGATGATTTAGCCGGTTATGTGCCTGGTGAGCAGCCACCACCGGATGCCAAAATCATTAAATTGAATACGAATGAGAATCCTTATCCTCCTTCCCCTAAGGCGTTGCAGGTGCTACAGGAACTCAATGGAGAACTGTTGCGCCGTTATCCAGACCCGATGGCTACTGCTTTTCGTCAAGCAGCTAGTCAGGTATTAGGATTGCCTGCTGACTGGATTCTGGTTGGCAATGGTAGCGATGATCTCTTAACAATGATTATCCGTGCTTGTACTGAAAAAGGGCGAGGAGTTGTTTATCCCACACCAACATATGTCCTTTACCGTACTTTGGCACAGATACAAGATGCGGACATTGTGGAAGTCCCCTACCTGGAAGATTACACTCTACCCATCGAAGAGTTAATTGCCGCTCAAGGAGCAGTAACCTTTATTGCTTCTCCCAATAGTCCCTCAGGAACAATTGTACCAGTAGAATTGCTGGAGAAGTTGGCAACAGGCTTATCTGGTGTACTGGTTATCGATGAAGCCTATACGGATTTTGCTCAATTCAATGCTTTGGAATTAATCCAAAAGCACGATAATGTCATCGTTTTAAGGACTTTATCCAAGGGTTACTCGTTAGCCGGATTAAGACTAGGCTTTGGTTTAGCCAACCCCACACTGCTAGCCGGATTAATTAAGGTTAAAGATAGCTACAATATTGATGCGATCGCAATTGCTGTAGGGACCGTCGCCATAGCAGATCAAGACCATAAAAATGCTAACGCCCAAAAGATTAAAGACTCTCGCATTCAAATGGCTCTTGACTTGGAGGAATTAGGTTTTACTCTCTACCCTTCTGAATCTAATTTTTTATTGGCAGGCTTATCACCAACCTTGGCGGAGAAGTTTTCGGCAGACAGTGCAGAATTTCTTTATGAAATACTGAAGCAACGGGGAATATTAGTCAGGTATTTCCAACAGCCGCGACTGACAGATAAGTTACGGATTACAGTTGGTACTCCAGAGCAAAATGCAGCTCTGATCAAGACCCTAAGAGATTGTTTAAATTGAGAATTGGGAATTGGGAATTGGAAATTGGAAATTGGGAATTGGAAATTGGGAATTGGAAATTGGGAATTGGGAATTGAATAAAATTTGGTTTAAATTATCAATTAGCAATTAGCAATTAGCAATTAGCAATTCTAAATTCTAAATTCTAAATTCTAAATTCTTTCAAGATCTCCCTCCCTACTGCCTGATAAGCCTTCCAGCCACGATCAGAGTATCTATTGGGATAGTCTTTAATCAGAACACCAGCCAAGGGCGCTTTCTCAAAAGCGACCAACTTGGGAATCTCTGCTTTAAACATGGGTAGTTTTAACTCTTCCAAGTTTCGCCGAGCGTCTTTTATCGCTGAGGATCTAGGAGGTACTTGAGTAAACAAAATTCTGAAATTAGCTTCTGTCTCTTGGAGCAAGTCAACCATTTTGATTAAGGCATCCAAATCTAGCCCTTTAGGAGGTGTTGGTAGCAGCAACAAGTCTGATGCTTCCGCTAAATCCTGTAACTCCTCTGGAGATGGTCTAGCAGCGGTATCGAAAACTGAGTGCTGGTATTGCCCTAACCACTTCCCTGCTGCGGCAATCGCTACCGTTTTGAACGGTAGTTTTTCTTCCCGGTTCCAGACTAGGGCGCTGCGGTTTTTGTCAGAGTCTACCAATAGAGTAGGCACTTTCGTTTGTAAGTATCCGGCTAAGTGGATGGCTGTAGTGGTTTTCCCCACGCCTCCCTTGTAACCGACAATGCTGATTATCAAAGCTTTTGAGCCTCAATTCTATAATTCTGGATTAGCATGATTTGGGCTTAAATACAACTGATTCTTGTGAGATAGACGTCTCCCCTGTCAGAAATATACAAGTTAAATGCGTTTAATGAGCTGTAATGACAATTTGTAACTAGGGCTTGCTGAATTAGTGTGCAAGCTATACCAGACAAGGCTTTCATCTGTTAATAAGCCAAGTCTTGTACAAGGAAATGTATCAAATGGGCTCAAAAAGCTGTCATTGTTGTGGAAAATCCCTGGGTAATCTTCAAGCTGAAAGCTGAAAGCTGACGGCTGAAAGCTAAAAACTGATAGCTAATGACTTATTCAGCAAACTCTAACTATAATTGGTTATTGTAGCTGTTGTTCGGTTATGGAATACGAGTGGGATGAAGCAAAACGCCTTAACTGATTGGCAGCGTCTAGATGCGATGACGGATGAAGAGATTGATTTGTCAGATTGTCCAGAGATCACACCAGAAATGTTCGCCCAATCAGTGATTCGGCGTGGTTTACCCAGCGCCAAAACCGAAGTACAGGTTACACTTCCCATTGATAGTGATGTACTGGAGTGGTTTAAATCTCAAGGGCGAGGTTATCAAACACAGATTAACCAATTGCTACGAGCATATATGGAAGCACATCGTTAAGCGGTCGCAAAGTCTGAATACTCCCGAACAGAGGGATGGTGAAAACTTACCACAATTTCTTTTTGAGAGATACCCATCTCTTGTAAATCTTGATCTACTTCAATTTCAGTATTATTTTCTTGCAGCCAAATTTTATCATCTTTGATATTAAACTCAGATCTTGCACCAAGCCCAAAAAATCCAAAAAACGGTTCTTCAGGACATATTATGCTAAACTAATAGCTTTTATTGGCTAAGATTACTATCCTGTATGGCTTTGAGCTTTTTGATAATGCGTTTTTTCTTCTAAATGAGAGCACAATGCTTAAAATTATTG
>JAAHHL010001400.1 GCA_010672185.1 Caldora sp. SIO3E6
TGGCAATTCGTCAAAAAATGAATCGACCAATTGCTACCGTTGTGATCCTCAACAATATTTTCAACATCGTTGGCAGTATTGTTATTGGTTCCATGGCAGCTAAAGTCTTGGGAGATGCCTGGTTGGGCTTATTTTCCGCGATTCTGACTTTCCTTATCATTGTGTGTAGTGAAATCATTCCCAAAACCCTGGGGGAACGTTATGCCGAAAATCTGTCTCTCTCAGTTGCTATACCACTAAAGTTTTTGACTGTTCTGTTTACACCCTTAGTGTGGTTGATGGAAAAAGTCACCACCCCCTTCACCCAAGGAAAGAAAATACCGACAACCAATGAGGCAGAAATAAGGTTTCTAGCAACAATCGGTCGCCAGGAAGGGGTCATTGAAGATGATGAAGCGGAAATGATCCAGCGAGTCTTTCGGTTGAATGACCTAACTGCTGCTGACTTAATGACGCCCCGTGTTATCGTAACTTATTTGCGGGGTAACTCAACCCTGGCAGAGGTCAAGCAAGAAACGATTCGCTCCCAACATACTCGAATCATTGTCATTAAAGATTCTCTGGATCAAGTGATGGGGTTGGTTCTCAAGGATGAGTTGCTCACAGCCATGATTGAAGGCGCAACCAACCAAAAGGTTGTAACCCTGATTCGTCCGGTGCGCTTTGTCCCTGAGACAATAAGAGCAGATAAATTACTCAGAGTTTTTCAATCCCGTCGTGAGCACCTCATGGTTGTGCTGGATGAATACGGAGGGGTTTCTGGTGTAGTGACCTTGGAGGATGTGCTGGAAGTGCTAACGGGTGAGATAGTAGATGAGACTGACACAACCATTGATTTACAACAAATTGCCCGTAAGAGACGAGAACGTCTGCTACAGGCTAAGGGAATTGAAGAAAATGCCTCTGAGTCGAATAATTGAGTCTTAGATTGAGCTCTGGAACTCTATTTGACCTACTTCGTCTTTATATTATGCGCTTTTTAGACTAAATTCAATTTTAGCCTAAAAAGCCATCATAGAAGAACGGGGCTTTTAACCCAATTATTTCGATAATTTTCCCTGTTTAGAGAAAATTAGTTTACAGTATTCATCATTTCTTCACATCTAACTATCTAGACATTCTGCCAATGGAGTGTGTTAAGATTTCTAGGAGGTCAACTAATGGCTTTTCCTGGAGCAGTCCAAAAATCTAAATTTTAGATTATTTCTGCTCTAGTAGAATAGTTATTGCCGCCTGTACTCAAATGTAAAGATTTACAGGACTATGATCCACATTAACCAGGAAAATAAGCATCTTAATAGTGCAATTGTTGATGGCTACACTATATCTTGCAGAATACAATCTCCTTGAGAGAATCAATACTGAATATTCTCTGTTCAAAGAGATTTTAAATGTATTTAATCTCAAAGTCTCAGAGCCAATAGTCAAGGAATTGATTGGCAGATGATCGCTTAAATTAGTATCCACTATAAACCCTGCAATTTTCTGCATTTTTTATGCACTAACCAAAAAATTTTCACAATTTACTCAACACACCTTGCTATATCTAGCTAAAGATTGCTTGGTCAGTCTCTACTGAGCTCTTTGAGAAGAGTTTCTTTGACATGCTTGAGATTGGTGAACAATAAATATGGTTTGCTTCAGGAAGTCATTAGCTATCAGTTTTTAGCTTTCAGCTGTCAGCTGTCAGCTTTCAGCTTGAAGATTACCCAGGTATTTCTTACAAAAGTGCAAGGTTTTTGAGCCCATTGATACAATTTCCTTGCATAATTCAAGGCTTTTCAACGGTTGAAACCATTGTCTGGCATGGCTTGCACACTTCCTGAAGCAAACCCTAAATAGCAAGAAACATAATGCTGCGCAAATTTACGGAGAACTAAAATCAATGAATTCTTTAGTTGGACAAAAACAAGGTTTTTGGGTAAAACTCACTGAATACTGCCAGAAAAATTATGATTGTCTGACGAGAGATTTTAGATTATTTCTGATGCGAAAAATAGCTCGCATTGAAGTAGTGCGCAACTTAATTGTTGCTTTGTCTAGGTCTCGGAAGAATTGCCATGAACTTACCAAAAGTAGTCATTCTATGTTTCCAGATGTCAACATAGATGAAGCAGCTTCATCCCTAAAAAATAATGGA
>JAAHHL010001401.1 GCA_010672185.1 Caldora sp. SIO3E6
CGCTTTGTCCAACAATTGTTGACCTAACCCCCCAACCCCCTTCCCTGCAAGGGAAGGGGGAGCCGGAAAGCCCCTCTCCTCTTAGGGGAGGGGTTTGGGGAGGGGTCTGACCCCACATCGATTCGCCAACAGTATCTTCAAATCCAAGGCTAATAGCTGAAGTCCATTTTAATGGACTAAATTTTTCTGCTTCACCTTAATTTAGTCATCTTTAGATGACTTGAGCTATTAGCCGGTCGTTTAAACGAACGGCGGGATAAGGGTTTCACCTTAAGTTGACACCAATGATCTTGCTCCCTGGAATTAAGAAAAGCGAGAAAGATGTTTGCGCTTACGCGATCGCACCACAAATTTACCAAAATGAATCAGAAAGACTTATTTCTGAGTGCTACTTTAACAACAGGTAGATTGTTTGATTTGTCCCAGCATCGTCATCCAACTATCGTCCATGCTTGGAAAAACAGTTCATTAAGCATACCTCAAACGACATCAAGTTCAAGTTTTATGGGGTTTATCTTCAAGGGAGAAACTGAACTACAAGCACAACACAACTCCTACAGATTGAAATCCAGACAGTACTTTTGTCTGAATGAAGATTTTTCGGTTGTTGACGGGGAAGGGATTATTATCGAAAATCTCAACTTCTATGGGTTCAATTGCCTAGGTGGTCCCCTAGAGAAATCTGGTAGACTGGCCTACATTGATGGATGTACTGATTCTCTTCTAGTTCCACCTGTTAAATTCGGAGATCCTTGCTTCAATGCCCTCTACTTTCCTGCTGGTATTTCCCAAACTCAACATACCCATCCCAGTATCAGAATAGGTATGGTAGTTGAAGGTAGGGGAAAGTGTATAACACCCAACTCTACTACCGAGTTGACACCAGGTTTGGTCTTTGTGATTGAAGAGAATGGCTTACATAGCTTCCACACAGACAACAATATCTCTTTAACAGTTGTTGCATATCACCCCGATAGTGACTTTGGTCCAAAAGATGATTGTCATCCTATGATCAATAGAACAATGGTTAATGGAGAGTCGGCAGCTAATATTCCTGAGATTCAGACGCAGAAATAAATAAGGTTTGCTGAATAACTCGTAGGTGTTAGGTGTTAGGTGTTAGGTGTTAGGTGTTAGGTGGTAGGTGGTAGGTGAGGTTTAGGTTTTAGGGAATTTTTCAAGCAGACGCGGAGACAATTCCCAATTCTCAATTCCCAATTCCCAATTCCCAATTCCCAATTCCCAATTCCCAATTCCCAATTCTCCATTGCCTAGGTTATCGATTGGGCGGGTTTTGTACCAAGGTTATCGCGGATGTCTCTATCATATCCCTAAACCCGCCCCTACAAAATTACACTGTAGTTGCCATGACTTCATTTACACTAACTTCTAGCCAAGTAACCCTAGCCGAGTTTTTGGCATTACCAGAAACCAAGCCTGCTGGGGAATATATCGATGGAAAAATCTACCAAAAACCAATGCCTCAAGGAGAACATAGCATTTTACAAGGCTCTTTAGTGACTGCGATCAATCAGGTTGGTAAACCGCAGCAGTTAGCTTGTGCGTTTCCCGAATTACGCTCTACATTTGGAGGACGCTCAATTGTTCCAGATGTGTCAGTCTTTGAATGGCAGCGTATTCCCCGTAAAGCCAATGGCAGGATTGAGAATAAGTTTAAAATTCCTCCCGATTGGGTTATCGAAATTCTTTCTCCCGAACAATCACCTAGTCGTGTGATTAGTAAAATTACGTTTTGCTTGCAGCAGGGAACTAAATTAGGTTGGTTTATCGAGCCAGAAGATGAATCAGTTATGGTTTTGCTGCCAAATCAATTACCTGATGTGAAATATGGAGAGGACAAATTACCTGTTCTCCAAGTGTTGGGAGATTTGCAGCTTACTGTCGCAGATGTATTTAGTTGGTTGCAGTTATAGCAATTGTCATTTGGATGACAATATCTCTTTAACAGTTGTTGCATATCACCCTGACAGTGACTTTGGTCCAAGAGATAATTGCCATCCGATGATCAATAGAACAATGGTTAATGGAGAGTCAGCAGCTAATATTCCTGATATCCAGACGCAGAAATAAGGCAACAAGCTGGATTTTTAATGAGTCAGGTCATGTCTGAATGTACT
>JAAHHL010001402.1 GCA_010672185.1 Caldora sp. SIO3E6
TCATGCCAGACGGCCCGATCCTGCCGAGCCGCGATCGCTTGCTCCCCCTCGTGGACGATTGCGCCCGCCTTCATTTAATACCAGGATTAAATTACATCAAACTGATGATAAGCTGTTGATTGAAATTCCCAATATCATAATTAATTTTTGGACATTAGTTTTGTTGGGTCTGATTGTGATTGGACCCATGTTGTTCATCGGTCCACTATTTTTTCCTCTAATGGTGCAAGATATATTATTTATTGCTGTAATTTTTTTATTTTTTGGTCTGTATATCTACTGGGAGTCACTGCCAACGTTTGTGGAGTTTAGTGCCGGGAAATTCTCAATTTACACAATCCTTTTTGAAAAGAAAATACACAGCGATAGGGGTTCAATATCAAAAATAAATGATGTATTTCACACGGAAAAAACTTTTCGTAGTGGTAAAAACACCTATACCCAAAGAGTTGTGATTCTCCAAACCAGTGATTATGAATATTACTTTGGCAATGGACTGAATTGGCAAGAATGTAACTGGCTGGTAAATGTGATTCAATACTGGTTAAATTTAGGCTAAATTAATTGCAATTTATCAATGGATAATGGATAATTGATAATTGGTTAATTTGGTTTAAGACCTCTTCATTTATAAGGATGATTGAGGTTCCAGTTGCGGACATCGGTAATACTAAC
Source organism: Caldora sp. SIO3E6 (assembly GCA_010672185.1). Lineage (GTDB taxonomy): Bacteria > Cyanobacteriota > Cyanobacteriia > Cyanobacteriales > Coleofasciculaceae > Caldora. Next base: position 676 of record JAAHHL010001402.1, read on the forward strand.
AGGAGTTGGGGGTGGTAAGGATGAGTTCGAGACGGTTATCTAAAAATAGAGAGTGGTGTTCATTATGAATGTCAGAATATTTCAAGCTACTTTTTCATCTGCTTGTAAGGAATCATCCAAAACAATTGGGTCTATATCTTGGTTCTTATCTCGGTAGCGAAATTCTTCTAAAAGTTGAAAGAAGCGAGAAAATGCTCTTTCTTCATCAAGATACTTGAAGAGTAGAACCTTATCCCAAGCGTTAGGGGTTTGGATCTGGAAATATCTCTGAAGCCACGGCTGAAATTCGTGGTAAAAATCGAGTTCTAGTTCATTTGGCACTATGCCCATTTCCTGACGTGCAAATTTATATCCAACTAGAAAGTGCCGCAATGCAGTTACTGAAGGACTGCCAAGATATAGGCCTGGCTTCTGACTAATTTTTTCTAATAATCCAAAAATACCGTCCATGGTTTTTTATTTTTACCAACTACCAACTATCAATTTCTGTTAGGACAAATTGTCCGCTATGACATTGAAAATCCTGTATCCATTTTTCACGAGACAGTCCCTGCTCAGAGAGATTATCGAAAATCAGATTGCGTACTTCAACCCCAAAGTGTTGACCATTGATGGTGATAGATTCTTCGATGCCAAGTTTTTCAAGGCGCTCGCTGAGGATATAGTCTTCACCGTACTGAGTTCTGATCCTCAGAATTTTGCCTGAAATTCCTTGCTGGCGTGACCATCTACGGATAGCCTTTACACAGTCAACGCATTCCAGGATACCAAATTGACGTGTGATTTGCCCGATTGTTTGATAGATCTCTGTGTCTGTCCAATCCTTAGATGGCTTGCTGATAGCACATTCCCCCCAATTGTGTAGATTGATCTATTGTAGTAAGCCACAGGCAATCGCACTAGAGCGTCGATTCAGTAATCATAAAATCGAGCGTGCAGAGGAGCGGAGGAGCAGGGGAGCAGGGGAGCAGAGGAGCAGAGGAGAGCTGAAAGTATTGATTTTTCGTTTCTCAATTTGTCAACTTTTATTACTGAATCGGTGTTCTAGGAATTACAACCCATTACCAATCAGAATAAACGGTGCCCAATAATAAGGATGATTGAGATTATTCCTCACCTGGGGCGGCACAGTGTTGCCAACAAACTCCACAATCACACTGCCTCGCTGTTCTCCCAAAGTTTGATAATCCCCCGTAATTAGAGAAACTTGCGCCTGTCGCAGGGCTTCAGCTTTCATATTCTTACCTTGCAATACTGCGTAAAAAGCATTCATCAATGCTTGAGTACCCCCATCATCCACTCTCCATAAAGACGCGATTGCCTACGGCACCAGCGAAGCTGATCGCAGCTCTAGCTCCTGCCCTCTGCATCTGGTAACCTAAACCCAGAATCTCTGCTCCTGTACCCAGATTGCCACCAAGTCCAGTTTCACAGGCAGATAGCACCACTAAATCCACATTATT
>JAAHHL010001403.1 GCA_010672185.1 Caldora sp. SIO3E6
CCAAAGTTACCCAGGGATTTTCCGGGTCGATGCCAGGTTTTTGAGCCAACAGATGCAATTTCCTTGGACTTTTTTGGTTTGCTGCATGAGGAGAAAGCCTTCTCTGGTATGGCTTACACACTTATTCAGCAAGCCCTATTTAGGGCAGGAGGCAGGAGGCAGGAGGCAGGAGGCAGGAGGCAGGGGGTGAGCGGAGGTGCGGAGGTGCGGAGGTGCGGGGGAGCGGAGGTGCGGAGGTGCGGAGGTGCGGAGGTGCGGAGGTGCGGAGGAAGAAGAGAGAACTGATAATTTTTGGATACAACGCTCAAGAAATCCCACCCAAAATTTCGTTCACCCGGAGGCAGGAGGTAGAAGGCAGAAGGCAGGAGACAGGAGGCAGATTGAGGAAAAGTCCCTAACACCTAACACCTACCACCTACCACCTAACACCTAAAACCTAACACCTAAAACCTAACTAAGTACCCAATTAACCAGAGTACGCACTGGAAAACCAGTAGCACCGCTATTATTGCACCCATTTTCTTTATCTGACCAAACTGGGCCAGCAATATCTAAATGAGCCCAAGGAGTTTCCTTAATAAACTGTTTCAAAAATAAGGCAGCGGTAATTGAACCTCCTGCACGGGGTCCGGTATTTTTCATATCAGCAATTGGTGACTTCAGACCCTCAAAGTACTTCTCTTCTAGGGGCATCTGCCAAAATTTTTCCCCACCAGCTTCCGCAGCAGCTTTCAGCTGAGTAGCTAGAGCCTCATCTGCTGACCACAGACCACCAATATCATTACCTAAGGCCACAACACAAGCACCAGTCAGGGTAGCTAAATCAACGATCGCATCTAGCTCTAATTTTTCTGCAAACACTAGGGCATCGGCAAGGGTGAGTCGCCCTTCTGCATCAGTATTATTCACCTCAATAGTCTTACCATTAGAAGCAGTGAGGATATCTCCTGGGTGCAAAGCACGTCCACTAATCATATTTTCCGTTGCGGCACTGATAAAGTGAACTTCGGTATCCGGCTTCAGTTGAGCAATGGCTTTGGCTGCTCCCAAAGTCGCTGCGGCACCTCCCATGTCTATTTTCATGGTTTCAATGCCGCTGCCAGCACCTTTGATATTTAAACCTCCAGAGTCGAAAGTCAGTCCCTTTCCAATAATCCCTAATTTGCGGCGGGGTGTATCCTGGGGTTTATAGGTCAAATGAATAAACTTAGGGGGCAAATCCGAGGCTTGGGCAACCCCCAGAAAAGAACCCATACCCAGCTTTTCACAATCTTCCTTTTCCAAGATTTCCAGAGAAAGACCATATTCCGAAGCAATGCTTTCTGCAGTTTGAGCCAAACTAATCGGTGTTACTTCATTAGCTGGTGCTGCTACCAATTCCCTGGCTAGAATCACCCCATCACAGATCTGTTGAGCTTTGGTAATTGCTGTTTCCTGACTTCCCAATCCCAGTAACTCTACTTGTTCTAGTTTAGCTCCTTTATCTTCGGGGTCTGACTTAAAGCGATTATCCAGGTGCAATGCTAGCAGCAAGCCTTCTGTAATCACCTGAGCAGTCCCTGCTGGGTCATCATTAACTACAGGTAAACTAATAGCCAGGGTTTTGCTCTTCTGTTGTTTTGCCAGCCGAGCGATCGCAGAACCAGTGCGGCGTAAGCTATCTAAACTTAGATTATCTGCTTTCCCTAGCCCCACCAAGATGATTTTCCGAATTGAGCTACCGCTACCTACGCGGGTTACAGCTGAGCTACCAACACTTCCCTTAAACTCTGTTTCCTCAATCAATTCCTTTAGAATACCACCAAGCTTCTCATCTAACTCGGCTAAATCACCAGTCAGTTCTACTGCATCTTCCAAAAAACTAACTGCCAAAGTGTCGCCAGTCCAGTCAAGCCGTGGTGTATCCGTTGCTCCAATTTCCATTCTTTGTTGTTTGTCCTTTGTGGTTTGTCCTTTATTGCTTGCTATTATTTATCATAGGTAAGGTGTGCAGTTATTTCCCAAGAAAAATCTGAAGGCAGAAGGCAGGAGGCAGGAGGCAGAAGGCAGGAGGCAGAAGGCAGGAGGCAGGAGGCAGGAGGCAGGAGGCAGGAGGCAGGAGGCAGGGGGCAGGAGGCAGGAGGCAGGAGGCAGGAG
>JAAHHL010001404.1 GCA_010672185.1 Caldora sp. SIO3E6
TCGATAACGACTCAAGGTAGCTCAGCAGTCTCTGAACAGTCGATAGCTAAATCAGCTAATGGTTCTAGGAAAGTTAATGAGCCCCATCACAGCAACCGGCAGCCGCTAATAGATCTAGATATCCAAAAACAAATCCGTGAGTTTTTAGCCCAAGGTTATCGCCTCAGTATAGAATACGCTAATGAACGTCGAGTCCGAAATAATGCTTGGCAAACTGGTATTACTTTTCCTGGCAATAAGGCGTCAGATGTAATCATGGCTTTAGACGAATCCCTGGCAGAGCATCAGGGAGAGTATGTGCGCCTGATTGGTATTGATCCGAAGGCTAAGCGGCGGGTTCTGGAAAAGATTATTCAACGACCTTAAGAATTTTAAGCTTGCTGAACCAGTACTGTTTATGGCAATACAGCATTACAAAATAATAACACAAAATCGTGGTTACCCCAAGCCGAACCATGCCCCAATTCAGTCACTGATCACAACTTGAGCCAAGTGCTTTAAGATTTGCAAAACCACATAGATATCATCTTGGCGATCGAGGGCAAAAAGGTAAGACTGACTATAAATCGGCCAATCTTGCCGCTTCAGTTTCAGGAAGCGAAACTCATTACCATTAGTCACCAAGCCAAAAGCCGGTTTAGCAGTATTTGGATTAGCTAACATATATGCCAGAGTTTGGGGAATCCCTGGATCTAGGGAATATTTCGCCCTCTTGGACTCAATAGCCATAATCCAAAAATCAGGAGTAAAAACCAAGAGGTCAAGTCGTCCTCTAACTATTGTCCCTTGATCCTCGGAAGTAATTTGTACTTCTTGCTCGGCACTTAAATAAAAGGGTGGACGGTAGAAACCTGCTAGCTTCAATAAAGGTGATAAAACCACCATTTTGACTATGGGTTCGAGGATAGTATAAGCCGACAAGTGAAGATAATCTCTTTTCACCTCATCTAGTGCTTGCTTCTCCCCGTCAGAGAGTTGAGGCAAATCGTCTTGCCATTCCCGAAAGAATTGGTCGTCATCCGTGCGTTGGAGACCAAATTTTGCTTTTAATTGGTACAGCTCCATGTTTTGAGCTTGAATTGTTTCAACCATAGTACTTGCACTAGTACAGCAGGCATGAAAATCACCCGCCTGTGGGAAAGATGAATCATACCAAATCCGGTTACAATAGAGCCGTTTTGAGCAAACCGTGAAATCCCTGTAGAGACGTTTCATGAAACGTCTCTACAATGTGGGCATAGCGGGTATATCGATACTGGATTTGGTATCAAAACCTGAGCTTGCTGCTGATCACCCAACTGGCAACCATCACCGATATGATAAGACAAGTTAACTTAGATACCTAGAATAACCATAGACCATACGAATAGAACCTATGGATTTTGCCGATCTTGCTGCTCAGCTAAATGCTGGGATAATTTTGCCAGAGGGAATAGTCATTATTACCCTCTTACTCGTTTTAGTAATTGATTTGGTTGCTGGTAGGAGTTCTGCTAAAGGAATTCCCTATGTGGCAATTGGGGGTCTGTTGCTAAGTTTGGTTGCTCTGTATAAAGAGTGGGATGTTGCCAATCCTATCTCTTTTCTGGGCAGCTTCAATGGCGACACCCTAAGTGTGGTATTTCGTGCCATTGTTGCCTTGTCAGCTACTGTAACAATTTTGATGTCCATCCGTTATGTACAGCAGGCTGGCACCTCTTTAGCTGAATTTATCGGACTGTTGCTCACTGCTACTTTAGGAGGAATGTTCCTCTCTGGGGCGAATGAGCTGGTGACGATCTTTATCTCACTAGAAACCCTGAGTATTGCTTCCTACATGATGACGGGTTACATGAAGCGTGATCCCCGCTCCAATGAAGCAGCATTGAAATACTTGCTGATTGGAGCAGCAAGTTCAGCGGTCTTTTTGTATGGCATCTCTTTGTTGTACGGTTTATCTGGAGGAGAAACCCAACTAGAAGCGATCGCAACTAGGATGGCAGTATTGGAATCTGGTCCTTCCTTGGGAATCTTGATTGCTTTAGTCTTTTCCATTACAGGTATTGCCTTCAAAATTTCCGCAGTTCCTTTTCACCAATGGACTCCCGACGTTTACGAAGGCTCTCCCACTCCAGTAGTTGA
>JAAHHL010001405.1 GCA_010672185.1 Caldora sp. SIO3E6
TCTTAACACTTATTTCCACTATTTCCCTCACTCTATAGATGGGACGACCCTGAGATTCGTGGTAGGTGCGCATCAGGAGCTCTCCTAATAGACCAAAACTCAATAGCTGCACACCAGTTAAAATTAAGACTACGGCTAAAATTAGTAGAGGGCGATCGCCAATACTTTCACTGAAACCCAGTTTAAGAATGGTTAGATAAAGTCCTAAACCGACTCCTAGAGCAAAAGAGATAATACCCAGCAACCCAAAGACATGCATTGGTCTGGTCAAAAACTTCCTCATGAACAAGACCGTGAATAAATCCATTAGTACCCGAAAAGTGCGTCCTAGTCCATACTTACTGTGTCCATGACGACGAGCATGATGGCGCACCGGTAACTCGGTAATTCTGGCTCCCTCAATAAAAGCTAGAGCTGGTAAAAACCGATGCAATTCACCATAGAGGTTCATATCAGCAACCAGTTCTGAGCGATAAGCTTTGAGAGAACAGCCATAGTCATGAATTTTTACCCCAGTGATTTGTCCAATTAGCCAGTTGGCAATTAAGGAAGGCAGTAATCGAGTCAACGCCTTATCTTGGCGATTCTGACGCCAGCCACTGACTAGATCGTAACCTTCGGAGAGCTTGGCTAGCAATATGGGGATATCAATGGGGTCATTTTGTAAGTCACCATCCAAGGTAACAATAGCACGGCCTCGTGCATAATCGAATCCTGCCGCCATTGCTGCGGTTTGGCCATAGTTACGCCGCAGCAACACCGCTCGCAAGTTAGGATGGTTAAGAGCTTGTTCTTTGAGCAGTTGAGCTGAGCCATCGGTAGAGCCATCATCGACACAAATCAATTCATAGCTCAGTTGAGTAGATGTTAATACAGACGCGATCGCTTTAATCAATTGAGGCAGGCTCTCTACCTCATTGTAAATGGGAACAACTAATGATACTTCTGGTCTTGTCAGAGTTGCCGTTAGGTTCTGAATTGGGGGTTTGATGGTGGTCACTGATGCAATGTTGATTCTTCTGACTTCAAAATAAATGAAAAATTATGATGTCGTTATAGTTGGTGCTGGACCAGTAGGGTTAGCTACAGCTATTGGATTAAAAGCTTGTGGTATTGACAACTTTAGTAGAAGAAGGCAGAAGGCAGGGGGCAGGAGGCAGGAGGTAGAAAGTAGGTAGGGCTTGGGAGAATAAGTAACAAGTAACAAGTAACAAGTAATAAGTAAGAATGAATGCAGCATTTATCCGCTGTTTTGGGCATCTGCATCCCCCAAGGTTACCCGGAAGGAAGCGGGCAATTCGTCCGTTCAGTAAGGATTCTGATGGCACTAGTCTTAGCTCTCCATCAAACAGTTCATAGCGGTTGTCTGTGCCATCGTCATATTCGAGATATTGCTCAAAGGTCAGTTTTACTGGTGTGTGGGTCATTTCCTTCACCTCATTTCTGAATTCAGTTGCTTTTTCTTTTGACTATCCCATTCAGCACCTTGACTTTTGGTTTCAAATACAATCTTTTCGAGTAGAAAAGCTGCCAGATTTGATAGAGGTCTGCCATCGTAGTCAGCCCATCTTTGTAAATCATCAGCCAATCTATCTGGCAATGTGACTTGGATTCGTTTGCTCACATTCATTTGCGGTTATTTTTGATAACACAATTTTACTCCTTTGTATCAGATTACTACTATTTAAACATCAATTGATGTAATTTTCGAGTTTTATATACATCAATTGATGTAATTTTAATTTCAACACCACCAGTGCAATGACTGCAACCTTTAATACTCCAGATGTCCGACTTCTTTAAGAAGTCGGACATCTACTGCCGCTGTGGGATTTTTCCCTGCTCTAGACAACGAAAATGTCACTGTTGGTAAGAGCTAATCCAGTAGAGAGTTGGGCAAACTGCACTTGTCCAATGGTTCCTGTACCATCGGGGTCGAAGAACAAAGCACCGGTGGTATCGTTGTAGATAAAGCGATCGCTAGCATTAGTAGCCGCTGAACCAATAGTAAACTGGTCGATATCCAATCTACCTACCGTGAGTCCGCCACCAAAATCGCTGGCAAATACTCTAATTAGATCTCCTTGGGTAGAGTTAAAGTCAGTGATGGTATCAA
>JAAHHL010001406.1 GCA_010672185.1 Caldora sp. SIO3E6
ATTCCCACCTTGGGGGAACTCATTGTTCAAAAAGCAATGGAAAGCCAGGGGACTCTCGCCGAGACAATCTCTCTCTCTTCGGCCTAAGTTTTCGCGGCGAGCGACCCCTGGCTTTTTGAGAAGTTACAATTCTTCTTCTACAGGAATATTACCTTGGATTGACTGGTTCACTACCTTCTGTAGACGATTTGGAAATCTATCTACGAGCAGGTGGAGTTGTGATAAATGATGGGGATGATGAGCAAGATAACGTCACAAATACTGGTCTCAATTTCCTCAGGATTGATGTCGTGCAGGCGTTAGAGAATATTAATAGTCGTCTACAGAAAGCCATGTTTGAGGAACAAAAAACGTTACAGGTGCTTGGTAAGTGCTAACCTATCTTGTGTCTGTTGAGTCTGTCCAGTTCTCTGAAGAAACAAGGCAGAAGGCAGAAGGCAGGGCTGTTTCATTCGATCAAGGTGTACTTTTGTCAATGCCCTAAACACTCAATTTTAGCTGCCAATTTCTTGTTTACCTGGTCAAAATTGTCAATCTGCGGGTCGAAATTCATTGATTTTCCCCTTGACAATCTACGCTTCCCTGGGAATGAAACAGCCCTGCTTATTAAGGGGGACGGGAGGGGGATCTCTAAGGGGGATTTAGGGGGATAGAATGTACCGCAGAACAGAGCAAACTGCTGTATTACCCTGTAGGGGCGGGTTTAGGGATAACTTTGCCCATTTTACCCGAATATTCAGCTCAAAACCCGCCCTACCATCATCCCCGAATCAACGGATCGCTCTTACCTCGGTTGCGGAAAACAGGCTAGAAGCCTGTTCCACAAAATTAATTTTCAATTTTCAAGGGGTGGCGCTTACTATACCAAATCCGGTTACAATAGAGCCGTTTTGAGCAAACCGTGAAATCCCTGTAGAGACGTTTCATGAAACGTCAAATAATTAGCCATTACCAACTGTTGCTAGCACAGTTTTAGCTAACTTCCCAGGAACCTCTTGGAGATGGTCATACTTCCAGTTGAAGAAACCAATACCCAAAGTGAGCGATCGCAACTCTACAATAAAGTCATGCATTTCTGCTTGGGGTAAATAACCAGAAACACAGTCCCAACCAGACCAATCGGCAAGGGCTTCATAGCCCAAAATTTGTCCCCGACGCCCAGTTACTAGTTGTAGTACCTTGGAAGTAAATTCCGTTGGCGCACATACTTCAATCACCATAACTGGCTCCAAAAGTACTGGCTGACACTTGGGCATACCGTCTGTCATTGCTAGCCGTGCCGCTTGTTTAAATGCCTGTTCGGAACTATCGACAGAGTGGTAAGAACCATTGGTTAGGGTAACAGCCACATCAACTACGGGGAAACCCAGAGGTCCGTGGGTCAAATATTCCCGAACACCAGTTTCTACACCGGGGATATATTGCCTAGGCACTACCCCACCCACAATAGTTTCGGAGAAGTCAAAGCCTTCGCCACGGTCTAAAGGCTTGATATCCAGGTAAACATCACCAAACTGTCCATGTCCCCCACTTTGGTGCTTGTAGCGCCCATGAGAAGTTGCAGTTTTACGGATCGTTTCTTTGTAGGCAACTTGCGGCAAGTGAGTAGTCATCGGCAGGTTATATTTACGCTTGAGCCGATCTAAAGCCACTTTCAGATGAATGTCTCCTTGTCCCCAAAGGATAATTTCATTAGTATCCCCATGTTGCTCCCAAGCGAGGGAAGGGTCTTCTTCCAATAACTTAGTTAATGCTCCACTGAGCTTAACTTCATCCTTGCGCTTCTCCGGCGCGATCGCTAAAGCATAAACTGGTGCAAGGGCTTCAGCTTTGGGTAGTTCAACTTTCGATTTACCACCGTTACTAACTAGGATGTCGCTAGTTTTAATGCCTTCTAGCCTTCCAATAGCCACAATATCACCTGCTGATACTTCGTGGGTAGACTGGTGTTGCTGACCTAGCATATGATACAAACCACCAGCACGGACACCATTGAGACTCATACCATCCGTCAACGTACCTTGCCATACCCGCGCTAGAGATAGTTTGCCGCCTTGGGGAGTGTAATAGGTTTTGAGTACTTGAGCTACAGTGAGGGAACTATCCACCTTATTTA
>JAAHHL010001407.1 GCA_010672185.1 Caldora sp. SIO3E6
ATATAAAACCAAGTATCCTCTTTTGTCCTCCTTTAGATCACGGTTCATGTAGTGCGATAGCTAATCTTGTAGGGTAAGTAAATTTAACTAGGGCTTGCTGTATAAGTGGGTCAGCTATACCAGACAGATATTTCAAGTATTGTGCAGCCAAAATTGTTCTGTGAAAATTGAACCTAGATGTTCAAAAAACTTGTACTGCAAGTGAAAAATTCCTATTCCACTACCACCTACCACCTACCACCTACCACCTACCACCTGCCACCTAATACCTAACTAACATTTAAAGCCCCATTGGCTTGTAACCATTGCTTTTGTTCTTTGCTCAAACCCTGAGCATTCGTGAAAATAGCTCCAGTTACATCACAGCCAGCCAAATTCACCTCCTCCCAAATGGTGTTTTCTAGATTGGCTTCTTGTAAATTGGCATCAGCTAAATTAACTTGAGATAGAGTGGCTCCCTCAAAATCTACATCAAATAAAGAGGCTTCGGTTAAATCAACTTCAGTGAGTTGAGCTAATTTAAAGCTTGCTTCCAGTAACTCTGCTTGCTGTAAGCTCACTTTCTTGAATTGAGAGTGACTGAAGTCGGCTGAAATAAGGCTTGCTTGTGTTAAATCTGACTCAATAAAAGTCGATTGGATAAATTTGGCTTTGCCTAAATTAGCTTCTCGTAAACTTATGTTAGTAAATTTCACAGCAAAACCGACTGCTTCAACTAGTTGCGCTCCGCTGAAATTAACCTGATTATAGTTGACTTTATTTAATTTTACACCATTGAGCTGAGCGCCACTAAAATTAGAACTTGTGGCTTGAGACTCACTTAAATCAGCAGCCTCTAATTTAATTAAAGGAGCATTGATATCCTTAAGGGTAGTACCATTAAAGTTGGCTTTTTCGGCAGCTGCTTCTTGCAGATTTACTTTTTCCAGACTAGCACCATTGAATTCTGTCTGGTAAAGTTTAGCCTGAGCTAAATTAGTTTCTGAAAAAATGGCAAACATTAGGTTTGCTCTCGTAAAATCAATCTCTTTACAAGAAGCTTGAGAAAAATTTGCTCCTTTTAAATAAGCTTCAACAAATTTTGCTTTATCCAAATTGGTGTCGTGCAAATCGATGCGACTGAGTTCTGCTTGATAGAAAGAATGTCCTTGGCTTAATTGATTGAGAACTTGTTCCCGACTAAGTAAAGTCATGAATTTTGCTGATATTATAGACTGATGTATATACATTAACAAAAAATGTATCAAAGGATACATTTTTATACAAGTAAAATACCAAGAGAGTTAAATATTAGTCACAATCTTTATGTGATTTTTGCATTAAGATTTAATAATTTTTGCATAAAATATGACAATTTGTAAAAAAGTATACAAATTGTTGTACGTAACAGAATATAACCTGTCAGCACGAAGCTACAAATATCTCCTTTCCTGCTAGCCACCATCACTGCCGTCCTTATAGAAGCCAAAATATGTCTTTAAATTTCGAGCTTATCGAACAAAGTTTCGAGCAAGTAAAGCCTCAAGCAGATGCCTTTGTCCATAGTTTCTACGACAACCTCTTTAGTGACTATCCCGCAGCCAAGCCACTGTTTGAGCACACCGATATGGCAAAGCAAGAGCAAATGTTGCTCAGTAACTTGGTGATGGCAGTAGAAAATTTGCGCCAACCGGATGTGCTCAGCGAAATTCTCCAAGGATTAGGAGCAAGGCATGTTAAGTATGGGGCACTACCGGAGCATTATCCTTTAGTCGGTAACTCCCTGCTCAAAACTTTTGAGCAGTATTTAGGTATTAATTGGACAGACGAAGTCAAGCAAGCTTGGGTAGATGCCTATGGTGCAATTGCTACCTTGATGCTCGAAGGTGCTGAATATACTCCGGAAGAGATTGCTTTAGAGAAGCCAGCTGAAGATTCCGGCTTAGCTGTGGCACTTCTCGAGCAGAGTTTCGAGCAAGTCAAACCCCAAGCCAACGAATTTGTCAACAGTTTTTACGACAACCTCTTTAGTGACTATCCCGCAGCGAAGCCACTGTTTGAGCACACCAATATGGCAAAGCAGAAGCAAATGTTGCTCGGTGCTTTGGTGATGGTAGTCGAAAACTTGCGTAAAC
>JAAHHL010001408.1 GCA_010672185.1 Caldora sp. SIO3E6
TAGGCGCTTAAGGGGAATGGCACGCTTGTTAAGGCTTAAATCCTGAACTGATGAGGAGTGTGGGGAGTGTGGGAAGTGTGGGAAGTGTGGGAAGTGTGGGGGGCAAGAATCAAACTGTACTTGAGACACACAATGGGAGTGTAACTCTCTCGACATACTCTATGATTTTCCCTACACTCCCCTCTCTTCCCCCTCTTCCCATACCCTTTTCACCGAAAGCCTTTCGGCTTATCTTCGTGCCATTCGGCTTAAGGGACTTCCAAGTACAATTGCTCTGAATGCAGGGGAGCTTCGGAGTGAAGAGAGCTGGGGGAGCTGAGGCAGCTAATCTAGATCTTCCTTTTGGAAAATACGGGATATTGCAGGTTGAAGAAAGTAGTCCAGATGCTTTTGGCAACGGGATAGAGGGTGTAGTAGTTCACAAGCGTCAAGATTACTCTGGCAAACTAGTTTCCGCGTTTTTCTGCAAAATTAGGAACTATAGATAATAATAAGCTTTCTTGTGTAGGATAGGCATCTTGCCTGTCTTTTTCTTTTAATAGCGCTAGGCAACAGACAACAGTAAGCTATGAGTGGGTTTGCCGAAAGTATACCAAAACTTTCGGGAGCATCCCATTTCGGCGAGTTGGCTCCTTAAAGATAGCTGAAACCCTTGCCCTGTCGTTTTTTGGTTAATGTTTTTTCCAAAATGGGATGCTCCCAAACTTTCTTCCCTCCTGCCTCCTGCCTCCTGCCTCCTGCCTTCTGCCTCCTGCCTCCTGCCTTCTAAAACTCAATTAACATGACTTCAGACAAAATATCCTCAGACAAAATTACATCTCAAAATCCTTGGTGGATTTTACCCACACTCTATTTTGCCCAAGGACTGCCTTACATTCTCATTAATAGTGTTTCGGTGATTATGTACAAAAACATGGGCATTGGCAATGCTCAAATCGCCTTTTGGACGGGCTTACTTAACCTGCCTTGGGTAATCAAAATGCTTTGGGGGCCGATTGTCGATATTTACTCCACCAAACGCAATTGGGTACTTTACACTGAAATCGCGATGATGTTTTGTTTGGGAGCAGCAGCTTTCTCTTTACAACTTCCCAATTTCTTTTTTATCTCTTTGTTGATCTTTACCATCGGTGCATTTATTTCCGCAACCTCTGATATTGCTACTGATGGTTTTTATATGCTGGCGCTCACTCCAGAACAACAAGCCTTCTATGCGGGAATTCGCTCAGTTTTTTTTCGCATGGCAGTCATTTTTGGTACAGGAGGATTAGTAATTCTTGCTGGTCAGTTGGAAGAAAACCTCAATAATGTTCCTTTAAGCTGGTCAATTACCCTGATTATTGGTGCGGTTATTTTTGGCATCATCTTTGTTTACCATCGTTTTATTTTACCTTTTCCTGAGAGTGATGCTCCCAATCAAAAGACCGAAGAGCGAGACAAAATTCCTTTTGTCACCATTGTCTCCTCCTACTTTAAACAAGCGAAAATTCCAGCAATCTTAGCTTTTATCTTATTATACCGATTTGGAGAAGCGATGCTGGTCAAGTTGTCAAATCCTTTTTTGTTAGACCCAGCTAGCGAGGGTGGACTAGGATTGACGACTAAGCAAGTAGGGTTAGTTTATGGTACTTTTGGGGTAATTTCCTTAATTGTTGGTGGCATTATTGGTGGTGCAATTATTTCCAAGTTTGGCTTAAAAAAGACAATTTTTCCTTTGGCACTAGCTTTGAATTTACCTGATTTATTTTATGTCTATATGGCCTACAATCAGCCCCCGATAGAGCTGGTCTATCCCCTGGTGTCTTTAGAGCAATTCGGTTATGGCTTAGGATTCACTGCATTTATGGTTTATTTAATGCATGTTTCCAAAGGGGAATATAAAACTTCCCATTATGCTATTTCCACAGGGATTATGGCATTAGGGATGATGGTGCCGGGAATGGTTAGCGGTTTTCTTCAGCAATCCCTGAGTTATCCCCTATTTTTTGTAGTTGTGTGTTTCTTGACAATTCCAGGCATGGCTACCATCTTCTTTTTACCCTTACCGGAGGAAGAATAGGAGAGGGGAGTGTGGGGAGTGTGGGGAGTGTGGGGAGTGTGGGGAGTGGGGGAG
>JAAHHL010001409.1 GCA_010672185.1 Caldora sp. SIO3E6
TTCTCCCCATCTCCCCATCTCCCCATCTCCCCATCTCCCCATCTCCCCATCTCCCCATCTCCCCATCTCCCCATCTCCCCATCCCCCCATCCCCCCATCTCCTCTTATGGGAGGAGGGGGCAGTCGCCATTTTGCCAACTCCTCAGAATTTGTTTGTTTGTTTAGGTTAAGAATCCTCTTGATATGCTTGATTAGCTGCCATATTGGTGAGGAATCTATATCGAAAAACATCCAGGCAGTATTCATCTTTTGTTGTTGGTTGTTGGAGAATTGATAATTGGTTAATTTGCTCCAAGACTTCTTCAAGTTCCAGACAAGGGGCTTAAGCCCCTTGTTTATCTATGATCTATTTACTAAATCATGCAAAATTTTTAGTAATAGCGGTGACATTTAAGACAATGCCCCTTACTCCAGGTAAAGAGCCGAGAACAAAAGGCATAAGTTTGGGAGAAAAAGTCCCAGCTGTTGCTGGTTGGAGTTGTTGCAAATCGTGTAATTCAATATCATTTACTTGCTCTACTACCAAACCTAGAGGATGGTTATTAACTTCAATTACTATCGCTACTGGAGATGCCAACATTTGTCCTGACTTCGACAGTGGTGTACAGCCGACTAGTTCTTTTAAGTCCACCAACCAGAGCATTTCTCCTCGCCAATTACCAATGCCTAAAATGCAACTGGGCATTTCCGGAACTGGCAGAATTTCTACCCAGTTCAATCTGAGGATTTCCGTAATTTTCTCTAAAGGAAGCAGTCCGCTCTCTTCCTTAGTCAGAGGAAAACGTAGCAACCGTTGACGAGTTTCTGGAGGCAGTGGTTCTAAAGTCAGCGGATCAAGAGTCGTTAATGTTATTTGTTGTTGGTTGTTTGTCATTTGTTATTTGTTATTTGTTATTTGTCGTTTGTTGTTTGTTATTAAGTCATTAGACTATCAATAAGTAGCTCTGTGTTAAAGAATCTAAAAACAGTGCTGGTTGTTTTGTGAGAAACATTGCTTGTTTGTTTACACAAATACATATAGCAGTTTGCTCTGTTATGCGATACATTGTTGATCCCCCTAAATCCCCCTTAGAATCCCCCTCCCGTCCCCCTTTGAAAGGGGGAAGCCAGAGGATGCTACGCTTTTGGTTCCACGGGGGACTTTTATCTATCTACTGTATTTCGTTAGAGCGAAAAGCACTGGTATGCACAACAAATTTTTGTCAACCCACCTAGGCACTAACAACAAACAACAAACAACCAACAACCAACAACCAACAACCAACAACCAACAACTAATTACTAATTAACTGTCGAACGGTTTTGAGTAATTCTTGCTGGTTAATCGGTTTAGCAAGATAAGCATCTGCTCCCAGCATTGAACCCCAAAGCTTGTCTGCTTCAGTACCTTTGGTTGAACAAATCGCTACTGGAATCTTTTGAGTACTACTATTACTCTTAATTTCGCGACATAGTTCAAACCCGCTTTGTCCTGGTAAAATTACATCAACAATCACTAAGTCTGGTTTTTGTGACTTGAGTTTGCTCTGGGCTTCTTCACTACTGATAACACTAATTACACTTAAACCTGCTTGCTGGAGCAAGCTAGCAATCATCTGAGTTTGGGTTGGACTATCTTCAACCAAGAGAACTGTGGTCATCACTTTTAATTATACCTATTTACAAAGTGTTTAAATTGTGAATTTAGAAAGAGTAATTAACCCTGATTTATAGCAACTATGGCATCTGTGATTTCATCCAATTTTGACGATACTATTCCCCATTCCCAATTTCCTTTGCAAAGTATGGTTAACAAAGGGATGCAATAAACCAAGAACGCAAGTACCTCATCTAAATGAGAAACGCTGTAATCTTATTGGCTCACTCCTTTAGCTGGTAGATATCTATGTAAGATATGCAAAACTTTTTCCTGCTCAATTGGTTTAGTTAAAAAGCCAGAAGAACCGACCACTTTTGCCCGCACTCGGTCTACAATGCCATCACTACTGGTGATAATAATCACAGGAATTTCTTGGAAAGCAGAAACCCGGCGAATTTGAGCACAGATTTCATACCCATTGGCAATCGGCATAACCAAGTCCAAGAAGATAAGCTCAGGTTTGTGTTCCAAGAG
>JAAHHL010000141.1 GCA_010672185.1 Caldora sp. SIO3E6
TCCATTCCACCCCAACGATGGAGTCTAAGCCTAAATCAACAAATTTCTGGTCTTCGACAATTTCACTCTCTTCTGTATAGAGTGCTTCGGCTAACTGCTGTTTGAGAACCTGCTTGATTTCTGATAGGTTTACCTGGTTTACCTGAGGTGTCGGCAGAAGTTGTAAGGTTTTCAAAGGCTGCTGAGTTTGAGGAGCCGAAGGGATGCTTGGTGTTTCCTCAAAACTGATATCTCCAGCTGCCATCCTGGCTGCTAAGGTTTGTTGAACATGGGGAATGTCTCGTAAGTAGGGAGATTTTAACCCTTTCTGGACGGCACGGGAAACCATCACTAGTACACTATCTTTGTTATAACGAGGTAGGGTTTTGTAGTACCTTGAATGCAATTGAGAGTATTTTGAGAATAAACCCAATCTTTCCTCATCCACCCGCGTGTCATAATCTACCAGTCGAATCACAAAAGCACGACGTAACTTATGTAAGCCAGGTTTTAAGGGAACTGATTGATGTAAGACGTATTTATTAAAGAAAAAGGCATCTCCTAAGTCATACTCGTCTTCTTCATAACCATCTTGAATGGTATAATCGATTACATCTTCGGTAATTTTGTTATAAATAGTATTGGCATTCGCCACATATTCATTCAAATCCCCTTGGGATTCGTCCCACCTAATATTATTTTTTAAATGTAAGTCAAAAACACTGTAATAGAACTGCCCTGGAAAAATCTTGGTAGATACATATTGCATCCCACCTCGATGTTCTTTAGTTATCCTATCCAAGGGTATCCAGATGGAAGCACCAAAGTCTTCGGTTTTGGTAAAGGAAAACGAACCGACTCCTACATGCCAAGGCAATCCTTTATGGTTTGGTTCCACCGAAAACAGGGCATTGTGCATGATCATCAAGTTTTTGCCGGTGATGTAATTCAGCAGAGCCAGCTTCTCTTGGATAAAGGAAGAAACAAAATCGTATTTCACCAAGTCATAAGCATGATCATTGGTATCGATATCATCAATCCCTCCCAATTTCAAAGTTACTTTTTCCTTGGATATCTGGCTTTCCTGTTTAGCCTGCTCCAAGGTTTCTTGGATGGTTTTTATCGCAGAAAAATCAAATAGTTTTTTGACTTGACAGTATCCCTTCTCTTCATACTCTTGTTTAAGTTGTTCAACTTGTTCCCGGTTCATGGTCTTTGCTTCCTTGGTTGGTTCTTGGTTAATCAAAATATCTTGATGCATTGCTTTACCCAGGGTTTGGCTAATCTTTTCCGCTTCAAGATATTGCTGAGTTAGTTGAGCCGGTTCTGCCTGAGTCAGTGGCACTCTCAATTGAGCCAACTCTCTTTTGGCTGGTTGTTGTTTAGCTACTGTAGTTTTGGGGAAAGATAGTGACGCTGGGTTGGATAATCTCCTTTGTGGTTGCTCTATATCGGGAGCATCCGATTTTTGTATATTTATTGTAGTGCTAGCATCTTGCTCGCTGTCTTTAATGCGCGATTGCTCGCTGTCTTTAATGCGCGATTGCTCGCTGTCTTTAATGCGCGATTGCTCGCTGTCTTTAATGCGCGATTGCTCGCTGTCTTTAATTCTAGGGAGCAAGATGCTCCCACTACTGTTATTTGTGACTGCGCTGTTTTTGCCTTGATTGTTGCCAGATGCTAACTGAGGTGCTACTTTCCCATTTTTACCTTTATTTTTATATAGTTGCAGATCACTGATCCAATATCTTTTCCGTTGCCAGGGATAGGTTGGTAACACTACCTTCTGGGGAGGAGCATCTGAGTAAAATCCTAACCAGTCAACCTTAACTCCCTGTACATATAACTTTCCCAAACTTTGCAGCATTTGTAACCAGTCTGGCTTACCAGGGCGTAAACTTGGCAACCAGATTTTTTTGCTTCCGATGAGACATTCCCTTCCCATGCCGAGTAGAACTGGTTTAGGACCAATTTCTAAAAAGATACCAATATCTTGTTCGGCTAAAGTCTTGATGCCTGGGACAAATCTGACTGGTTTGACTACATGCTCTACCCAATAGTCAGCTGTGGCAATACTCTTGTCTGCTATAGTTCCTGTGACATTGGATATTATAGGTATCTTTGGTTGATGGTAGGTAATTTGTTGGGCTACTGCGGCAAACTCTGCCAACATTGGTGTCATTAAAGGGGAATGAAAAGCATGGGATACCTGCAGCTGTTTCGTCTTAATCGATTTTGACTCTAGTTTTTTGACAACAGCTTCAATTCCTCCCGCTTCCCCAGAAATCACCACACTTTCAGGTCCGTTGATTGCTGCAATTGTCACTTGGTTGGTATGATTAGCGATCGCATCCTTTACCTGAGACTCTGATGCCATCACAGAAACCATCTTGCCACCAGCGGGTAATTGCTGCATTAACCTTCCCCGCAGGGCAATTAACTTCAAGCCAGCTTCTAAACTCAAGACTCCGGCTACAGTTGCTGCCACATATTCTCCCACACTGTGACCCATCACTGCCTTAGGCTTAATACCCCAAGATTCCCACAACTTGCACAAGGCATACTCTAGGGCAAACAATGTCGGTTGGGTATAGGCAGTTTGGTCTAGTAAGGAGGAATTGGAGTTTGGTGTATCTTGAGGATAAAGGACTTCTAATAACGGACGCTCCAAATAGGGACGTAAGAGTTCATCACATTGCTCTAAAACTTGACGGAAAACCGGCTGAGTTTGATACAATTCCCTTCCCATCTGAATATACTGGGAACCTTGACCAGTAAACAGAAATGCTATTTTAGCGGGACTACTACTATGGGACAGTTGTCCTGAAAATACCCCACTCTCTTCTTCCCCTGCTTGATATTGCCGCAGTTTTTTGGTTAATTGTTGTGGGTTAGTGGCAATTATTGCTAAGCGATGATTAAAGTCAGCTCTTCCAGTATTAGCGGTGTAACATACATCTGCTAGTTCTAATTCCGGATTAGTTTCCAGATGCTTCTGATAACTACTGACTAACTCTTTAAGTGCTTGCTCTTTCTTAGCAGACAAAGTTAACAAATAAGGTTGCTCCTGCCTCCTATTCCCCTCTTGGGAGGGGTTAGGGGTGGGTTCCAGGGAGAGGTTAGGGCTTGTTTTCAAACTGCCGGAGGGCAAAGCATTTGGATTGTATGACTTGGGTTTTACCGATAGATTATCGCCCAAATGCTTTGCCCCTACATCCGATTTTTGACTTTGAAGACACACCCTAGGGGTGGGTTCTGCTTCCTCAACAATAGCGTGGGAATTAGTGCCACTAAAACCAAAAGAACTTAAAGCTGCTACACGAGTTTCATCTCCCTCATATTGTTTCCATACCTTACCCTCGGTAGGAATTACCCCAGGAATCCCTGCCAAACTTATATAGGGATTCAACTGTTTCCAATGCAAGTGAGGGGGAATATATTGATTTTGCAGCGACAATACTACCTTGATTAATCCTGCAATACCGGCAGCTGCTTCCGTATGACCAATATTGGTTTTGACTGAACCAATCATCAAGGGTCGATCTGAGCTACGATCCTTACCATATACTGCTTCTATTGCCTTAATCTCCACCGGATCTCCCAAAGAAGTACCGGTACCATGAGCTTCCACATAAGATATCTGGTTAGCCGAAACTCCTGCTACCGACAGCGCTTTCTTGAGCACCGCTTCTTGAGCCGATTGATTTGGTGCAGTCAAGCCATTGCTTCCACCATCTTGGTTAATGGCTGTACCCCTAACTACTGCTAAAATTCGATCATTATCTGCGATCGCTTGTTTCAAGGACTTGAGAACGACAACCCCACAACCTTCGCTCCGCACATACCCATTGGCGGCAGCATCAAAAGTCTTACAACGTCCATCCGGTGATAACATCCCAGCTTGAGAGAAACTGATACTCAACTCTGGAGACAACAACAAATTCACCCCTGATGCCAAAGCTAACTCACATTCACCATTGCGTATACTTTGACAAGCTAAATGAACTGCACTCAGAGAGGAGGAACAAGCCGTATCTACCGTGATTGATGGTCCATTTAATTGGAAAAAGTAGGATAATCTTCCTGCACCGATAGCGGTAGAACTACCTGTAGCAAAATAGATATTTAGATCTTGCTCTTGATAATATTTGTCCTGTAACCGTTCGTAATCGTGAAAAGCGATACCCACAAATATACCCGTTTCTGTTCCCGACAGAGATTCCGGATTAATGCCAGCATCTTCTAGTGCCTTCCAATGTTCTTCTAGCAGCAGACGCTGTTGTGGATCCATGTAGAGAGCCTCACGAGCCGAAATTCGGAAAAAATCTGGCTCAAATTGGTCAACTTCGGTTAGGAATCCCCCATAACGATTAGCTATTTTTCCTGGCTGATTTTTCTCTGGATGGTAATATTGTTCAATATCCCAACGAGTTGGAGGTACTTCCGTAATCCCATCAATACCATCATGGAGCAATGACCAATATTGTTGAGGACTATCGGCATCTCCAGGAAACCGACAAGCCATACCAATTATTGCTACCCCATTTTCTAATTGAGCCGTTGAAAAACCAGCATCAGTTTTTCTTGCCTCTGGCTTTGGTAGTAATTCAGAAACTTCCCCGCTTCTCTCGGTTGTCTCCCCTTTAAAATAACTAGCGATCGCGACAGCAGTGCCATACTTAAAAAAGAAATTAGGGTCTATTTCCACCCCCAGCTTCTTCTGCAACAAGTATCTCAGTTCCAGCAACTCCAAAGATTCGATGCCCATCTCCATCAGGGCTAGCTGGGCATCAAAAGACTGTTTCTGGTGCATAACTTTACGCACACAGCTAGCCACAACTTCATCTATATCTTCTGTCAGTTTGACCTTAGTCTGTCGATTTTTTTCAACTGTCGCACCATCAAAACGTTGACGATGGTGAATATCGTAGGATACAAGGACTCCACAAGTCTGGTTTTCCCAATCTTTAGGGCGGTAACCAGGAAGAACTTGCTCAATTTTAGCCCCATGAATCTGATGAAAGCGCAACAGCGGATCCACTAGTAGCCCCGACTCATTTTTCTGGTGGATATATTCTGCTATGGGCATAGGAGAATAGTCTGGATAATTGCGACAAAGAGTCACTGCCACAATTTTTTCCACCCCATCTATCAGGGAACAATATTGCAGCATAAACTCCAGCAACTGATCCCCCAATCCCTGATTTTGCAACTCCGGCAAGATATTCACCGCCAACAGTTGCACTACAACTCCTGATTCAGTATGTAATGATGGGACTTCTGTACAACTTCTGTCCGCCAAAAGTTGGGCATTATCAATCCTTTGGGAATAGATAGCACCCAAAATTTTACCCTCAAGTCCTAAAACAAACTGCCCTTGGGGAAAATCTACAATTCTTCTCTGGAGTTCCTTAGCCTCAACTCGAAGATTGGCTGACCAACACAATTCCTCTAGTGCAACTAAATCAACTAAATCTTCAATGCTAGGATGACGCAACTGGTAAGGTTTGTTATTAAAACAATTTAAAGCGATATTACTGATTAATTCTGACATTCTGTCTTCCTTACCCTTAGTTCGATTTTGCCCTGTACAGAAGTTGTATTGTTTTTTTGATAAAACATAAAGAATTCAGTTTTTCCAAGATATTTTGCTTCTTTTTAAAGATAAAACATCTCGTCAAAATTTAAATATTATCAGTGATATAGATCACATTCTAAAAAATTTCCTCTTGTGTATATCTTTGTACTTTCTTAAACAAACTGTAATTATCAAAAGCTTTTTGTTAAACAATCATTTTGGGCTTTAACCCTAATACTCCGTAATGATACATAGTCCGGTTGCTCTTGCAACATAATATACCCTAATTTAATATTTATATTGTCGAATAATAATAAAAAATTATCTTTGATTAAATAGGTTTAGTCCCAGGGCTAAAAATTAGCCTTTATCATCAAGTTACTCACCATATTAGTAAAAAAATATACAGTTTCCACCATAACTTTCAAGAGCTTAGATTAGGGCTTGTTGAATAAATCGGATTTTTGCACCAAGCTGAAAATATAAAGGCTTCAGCCTGCTTGTCATCCCCTGAGGCTACTCTGTCTCAGTGTTTCGGGTTTATATTGGCTTGTGGCTTGAAGACAAAACCGGTGAAATCGGGGTGCATAGAAGCAATTTCTCCTACTTATGCCCTGGAATAATAATAAAAAATTATCTTTCAGCAAATAGCTTTAGTCCCAGGGCTAATTTTTAGCTTTTATCATTAAGTTATTCCCCATCTTAGTAAAAAAGTATACAGTTTTCACCATGACTACTAACATAAGTCATGCAGCAAAAAAAGAAACAGTCTTACTACCTTAAAGACTGCTTCATGGAGAATTGGGAATTGGGAATGGAGAATGGAGAATGGAGAATGGAGAATGGAGAATGGAGAATGAAGAATGGAGAATGGAGAATGAAGAATATAGATTTTTTCCCAAAGTCCAATTCCATATATATATAGGGTCTTTTTTAGCGCCCAAACACCATATCTGGGAGTTGACAAAATGCGCTACCCTTTAACTTGTCACCAATACCTAAAACCTAACACCTACCACCTAACACCTAACACCTAATCATTCCGGTTGCTGACCCGAAACTACAGGTGCAGTTGCATTCAACTTCAACTTGGGGTGATCCCCTTCCACCTGCTGTAAATTCCACTGATTGCGGAACAATAACACTGGGCGTCCCCAGTTATCCTTTACTGCTACGGTATTAAACAGACGCCCTGCCTGTTTCAAGGCTTCCCAGCCACCAGTTACCCAACGGGCGACAGAATAGGGTAACATCTCCAACCTAGTTTCCACCCCGTACTCGTTCTTGAGGCGGAACTGAACTACCTCGAATTGCAGCTGTCCCACTGCTGCCAGAATGGGATCACGCTTAGATTCATCGGCTGAGTACATAATTTGTACTGCGCCTTCTTCCCGCAACTCCTTAACTCCCTTTTGGAATTGTTTGAATTTGGAAGGATTGGGATTTTTGAGATAGGCAAACAGTTCTGGAGAAAAACAAGGAATTCCTTCGTACTCTAATTTTTTGCCATTGTAGATCGTATCACCGATCGCAAATACTCCAGGATTATTTAAGCCAATCACATCCCCCGGATAAGCAATATCAAGAGATTCCCTGTCTTGAGCAAACAATTTTTGAGGTCTTGACAAACGCACGGTTTTACCAGTCCGGGCATGGCTAACTGTCATGTCTTTTTCAAACTTACCGGTACAGACACGAACAAAAGCTACTCTGTCTCGGTGTTTCGGATCCATATTGGCTTGCAGCTTGAAGACAAAACCGGTGAAATCGGGGTGGGTAGGGTCAATTTCTCCTACTGTGGAATTCCTGGCTCCTGGTTTTAGAGCATAGTCCAGAAAAGCATCCAGAAACAGCTGCACCCCAAAGTTAGTCATGGCACTACCAAAAAAGATTGGCGTCATCTTACCATCATGAATCAAATCTAAATCCAGTTCTGGGCCAAGACCTTCAAGGAGCTCTATGTCTTCTTTAAGCTGGTAGTATAGTTCTTTTTCCAACAGCTGTTCAATCTGAGGATCACCTAAATCTACTACAGTAGCTTTGGCTTCTTTGGTTCCGTGAGCACTGCGTTCAAACAGGTGAATCTGTTGCTGGCGTCGATCGAAAACCCCCTTGAAGCGATCGCCTACACCAATTGGCCAGTTAACTGCATAGGTTTGCAACCCTAGTTCCTGTTCAATCTCATCTAATAGTTCTAATGGTTCCCGCCCTGGACGGTCAAGTTTGTTAACAAAAGTAAAGATAGGAAGCGATCGCATCCGACAAACTTCAAATAGTTTTCTGGTTTGCGGCTCTAAACCCTTAGCAACATCAATCAACATTACAGCATTATCTGCTGCTGCGAGGGTGCGATAAGTATCTTCACTGAAGTCTTGGTGCCCAGGAGTATCCAGTAAATTAATCTGACAGTCTTGATAGCCAAACTGCAACACTGTCGAGGTAATCGAAATTCCCCGCTGTTGTTCCATTGCCATCCAGTCAGAGGTTGCCTTGCGTTGGGCTCTCCGCGCCTTGACTGAGCCAGCTTCGTGAATCGCACCTCCGTAAAGCAGCAGCTTTTCGGTGAGTGTTGTCTTACCAGCATCAGGGTGGGAAATAATCGCAAAGTTGCGTCGTTGTTCAACCGCAGTTTCTAGTTCTGTCTGAATTTCAGTGGACATTCAACAAGCCTATGTTAGGGAACCTCCTCAATATTATAAGGATTAGGTGGTAGGTGTTAGGTGTTAGGTGGTAGGTGGTAGGTGTTAGGTGGTAGGTGGTAGGTGTTAGGTGGTAGGTGGTAGGTGGTAGGTGGAACTTAGACTTGCACGCCTGTCGAAAACTGTCAAATTCAAAAGTCCCCCTTACCAAGGGGGATTTAGGGGGATCTCAATGATGTGATAACTGCTACATCTCTATATCTACCACCTAATACCTAATACCTAATCGTAGATTCCACCCCTTATTATGACGGGATTTACCACCTGTCCTTCCTAAAGTTACTGTTAAAGTTGTAATTAATTGAACAATACATTTTTGCAAAAACTAAGGGGTTTATTTGATGGTAAATAACCGCGACCAATATACCGAATATGACCAGGATAAAAGGAAGCTATTATCCGCTTTATCTCATGGGGCAATTTTTGTTAGCACTTTGTGGGTGTCTGTTTTACTTCCTCTAGGTATTTTATTAGTATCTGATGACCCAGTTGTGAAAGAAAATGCCAGGGAGTCCCTCAACTTTCACTTCAATATCTGGCTTTACGAGATAATTTTTGGCGCTCTAGCGTTTATTCTCATTGGTTGGCCATTCCTAATTGTAGTAATTCTGGCAAGTTGGGTTATGCCAGTCTTAGCGATTATCAAAATTTTCGCTAATGCTAATGAATCTTACCGCTACCCGTTTATTTTCCATCTGTTGTAGATTGCATACCTAAATTAGTAATGGATAATGGATAATGGATAATGGATAATGGATAATTACAAGAAGGTTAAAACCTTGCTTGATTGAATGTAAGGATATCTAATAGCACTTTTAATCCTTAAAAGGAGAGGCTTTAAGCCGGATTGATTAATTATCAATTATCAATTATCAATTATCAATTATCAAGAGTGTTAGCACACAAAATACCCGAAGCTGCCACTGCTGGCACTCCAATCCCCGGCATAGTGCTATCACCTACTCGATATAAACCCTTAATCGGCGTGTAAATTCCGGGAAATAGCCCTTTTCCTGCGGCAATAGCCGGACCATAAGTTCCTTGATGGCGGCGTAAATAATGGGCATGAGTTAAAGGTGTACCAATCAACTTTAAGACTATGCGCTCTCTGATATCGGGAATCACCTGCTCCAAGGCACTCAACAGAGGTTGCGATCGCAATTTTTTCTTTTCTGGGTACTCTTGATCTCGACGCCAGCCGGTGTAAGACTCTAAGCTGTAAACATGGACTACATGATGCCCTTCAGGAGCAAGATTCTGATCCCAGACAGAAGGAATAGAAATCATGCAAGTGTTGCCAGGTTCAGTAAGATCCTTATTGGCATCTTGAACTACCACATGATGTCCCGTCAGCTGTTCTAACCCCTCAGATCGAATACCCAAATGTAGGTGCATAAAGCTATCAACTACTGGTGTTGCCAAAGAGGATTGGCGAAAAGCTTGGGGTAAGTCTTCCTCCCGCAGTAATTTAGTATAAGTATCCCAAAGAGTGGCATTAGAAATCACCACAGGGGCTTTGATTACTTCTCCATTACGCAACCGAATACCCACAGCCTTACCTTCTGCCACCAAGATTTGCTCCACATGAGCATTCAGTCGCAACTCTCCACCCCAGCGCTGCAAACCCCTGACCAAAGCAGCTATAATAGCTCCACTACCTCCAACAGGATACTCAACCCCAGCACGGGTACGTTCTCCCAACATAAATGCTACTTCTGGAGCAACTGTTCCATGAGCCTTTAATCCAGATAGCAAAAAGCATTCCAAATCAATTAGCCGTCGTACCCAAGGATCCTGCACCAGTTCATCCATGACCTCACCCACTGAACCTTGAATGATACCTAACTGGGGGAGCATTTTGACTAGAGTTGGCAGATAGTTGGTTAATAAAATCGGAATTAGCCGCCAATCTGCTCTCAGGGCAATGGTTGGTATATCTTTAAGACAGTTATAGAGGGATAAAAGCCGTTGTTCAAATTGGGCTAGTTCCTTGGCTCCCTGAGGCGTAATCTCCGCCACCGCTTCTCGGTAACGTTGTATATCGCAATAAACCGGAAATCTGCCATCGGGAAAGTGATAATGCCCTAAAGGATCGTAGGAAACTACTGCCAAAGATTCTTCCAAAACCTCCAGTACCTGCTGTAAGGGATTCAAACTAGGGCGTTGGTTTCCTAACCCACAGTAAAAAGAAGGACCAGAATCAAAGGTAAACCCTCCCCTCGTAAAACTGTGAGCAGCACCACCCGCGATCGCATGGCTTTCACATACTAGCACCTGCTTCTGATAACGAGCGAGTAGGGCAGCCGCAGTCAACCCACCAATACCGCTGCCGATGACAATCACCTCAAAACTCATAGTTGTGCTAGACCAAAGCTCTACAATTTAGCACTTGTTACTTGTTACTCGCTTTTGAGCCACTCCCACGGCTAGAAGCGCGTGGGATTCAGGCATCAGACAGAGATTGCAACCTGAGGCTGTCTGACATCTCCTACGCCTAGGGTTGAACTCCCAACCCTTTTGATATTTATTGCTGCAT
>JAAHHL010001410.1 GCA_010672185.1 Caldora sp. SIO3E6
TCGGTCTCTGTATCGGTCTAGCTGTGGTAGTTACCGGTCTCTGTATCGGTCTAGCTGTGGTAGTTACCGGTCTCTGTATTGGTCTAGCTGTGGTAGTTACCGGTCTCTGTATCGGTCTAGTTGTGGTAGTTACCGGTCTCTGTATCGGTGGTCTTGGAGAAGGTATTACTACTGGTGGAAGCTCTATTGGTTTTGGTTGCGCCGAAGGAGTGGGAGACGGCACAGGTTGAACTGATTTAATTTCTTTAGGTTTCTTAGGAGTCTTATCCGGAGGTTTTCTTAGCTGCTCTTGTGCCTCTTCCATTGCCTGCTGCTGCCTTTCCAGAGCGAGTTTTGTTTGTAGATCTCCTTTGTCTTGCTCATCTAATTGGGAGAAGGGAGAAGTAGGTGATGGTGACTCTTCTGGGATAATAGGGTTGCTCTTGGAATTGTTAGACCCGACACTCATTATCTCGGCTAGGAACAAACCAGCAATTAGAAAGATAATAGCCAAAATACCACCAACCAAACCAGCTTGGGCAAAGGGGTTAGACCACAGAGGAGTTTTAGTATGAATCTCATTGGGATCTTCGGCAGCTTCCAGTTCTGAGAGTGGTTGTCCTCCTACTTGTTCATTGGCAGAGGTTGGAGGTATGGGTTGACCTGATGTTTCTAAATGGCTAGCTTGAGGTTTAGACTCCAGTTCCTCGGATTCTAAGCCAACCAATCTTGCCATGCGCTTCAGTTGCTCATCAGCGGAATTCCCCGCTGGCTGATGATTTTCCCCAGCAGGGGTAGTTTTGGGAAGTTGGCTCATCGGTTCCTACCTCAATCTAAGAACAATCTTTTTCATCAAGCTCACAGATTTGGGCAATTTCCAGTCCAGCAGCACGCAGACGGTAACTTGCTCGATTCACAGAACTGTTCACCTCAAGGGGTTCCTTGGGTGGATCTACTACCTGAACAACAATTCTTTTGTTGAAAGGAACTGCCTTACCTAAGTTATCAGAACTTCCAACTAAGAGGAAATTAGCAAGTATGTCAACTTGCCATTTACCATCCTTAATCTCTTGAGGTTGGTCAATTCTCTTGACAATTAGCACAGTTTGAGTATTTCTTAGGTTACTGGAAAAAGCGTCGCTCAGGGTTGATTCTTCAATTTTTTTGGGGAAATTCTCGCGAAAATCCTCAGATACTAGGGCTTGACTTTCAATCCAGATGCTTTCTGGAGGCATTTTCTCTGACCAGGTTAACATCAAAGTCATGCTTTCGCCTACGAAACGCCGAACTGTGTTGGGCGTCCGCTCATCATACTCCTTTTTTTCTACAGCGATCGCACTGCCATCATCAAGCTGTACTAGGCGAGGGGGTGCTTGACGCTTCAGCTGGCTGAGCAAGCTCCCATGAAACATCAGCAGGAACAAGGTGACGAGATTCAGACCAAACGTCGCGAGAGCAAACAGCGGTAAAATATTAGAGCTGGTTGTTCGTTTCTCAAATAGTTGCCTCATTACCCCTGTCTCCCTTGTCTCCCTTGTCCTCCTTGTCTCTAAACTACCATTTTGGCTGTGCCACGCCAGTACTTCACTTCGTTCTATCAATCGGGCAATCGATTAATTTATTACTTTTGTCAGTTAAGCACAAGTCACGGATTTCATAAATTTCAAGTCCGACTTGGCGGGTACCATAAACAACTTGGTGCAAAGGGGGAGCAACCTCAGCTAGGGGATGTTCTGGACTGTCTACCGCTCGTACCAGAATTTCTTTGTTAAACCGAACCAGTATTCTACGTTCTAAAGCAGGTCTCAACAAGATTAGGTCAGCCACCATAACTGCTTTCCACTTACCCTCCTCAATCTTTTCTGGTTCAGAAACCCACCTTGTTGCCAATTTTACCTCCATAGCTTTTTTGGAGTCACTTGAAAAAACCTCTGGCGGAGTTTGATTAGCGATTTCTTGTAGAAATTGCTTGCGGAAATCTTCGGATAGGGCAAAACTGGTTCCCAGAACAGTGGTCGAAATTTTTTTGGTTACGCCTGTTGACATTTTGATTGGCACTCCCTCATCTTGCTTCGGGTTCTGTGCTTCTTCGATATTTTGTGGAGGCAGTTTTCCAGACCAGGTGAACA
>JAAHHL010001411.1 GCA_010672185.1 Caldora sp. SIO3E6
CGTAGTGCCCATAATCTCCGAGGCTAAAGGAGGCAGGAGGCAGGAGGCAGGAGGCAGGAGGCAGGAGGCAGAAGGCAGGAGGCAGAAGGCAGGAGGCAGGAGGCAGGAGGCAGGAGGCAGGAGGCAGGAGGCAGGAGGCAGAAGGCAGAAGGCAGGAGGCAGAAGGCAGAAGGCAGGAGGATAACTGTTTATCTGAACTTGATACAATTTAATTCCCAATTCTCCATTCTCAATTCCCAATTCTCCATTCTCAATTCCCAATTCCCAATTCCCAATTCCCAATTCCCAATTCTCCATTCTCAATTCCCAATTCTCCATTCTCAATTCTCAATTCTCAATTCTCAATTCCCCATTCCCCATTCCCCATTCCCCATTCTCAATTCCCCACTAAAGTAATTACTGTAACTTCTGGTGGACATAAAAAGCGTCCTGGGGCATAAGTTCCTAAACCGCGATTGACATAAAGTTGGTTTGTGCCTACTCGATGTATTCCCCTTGTCCACTCCCAATGTTCAACAATATTAGAACATACCCTCACTAAAGGTATCCTGCTCCGTATCCATTTGGGTAAAGGGCGCCCCACCATGTACAACAATTTTGGTGCTGTTCCCAATCCTGGAATGGTAATCTGACCACCATGAGTATGTCCAGATATTTGTAAGTCTACCCGCCATAGTTGCAAGAACTGGGCGCTGTCAGGATTGTGGGCTAAAACAATACGGGGAGTGTCCGGAGCCAGCTGGTTCATGGTGGGTGCAGGATTGAACTCCGAGGAGAAAAAATCTGCTAATCCCACGAAGGGTAATCCTTTACCGAAGGGATAAGCTATCTCATTCCATAAAACTTTTATCCCAATACTGGTCAGGGCATCAATAATCCGTGCTTTGGAATAATGGTAGATTAGGTCGTGGTTCCCTAGTACCGCATAGATACCAACACGACTTTGCAGGTACTTGAGTCTTTTTACCAATCGGTTAATTGGTTCTGGGTTATCAGTTACGTAGTCGCCAGTTAAGACAATTACATCAGGTTCTGCCTGATTAGTAGCTTCGATCGCTTGAGCTAACATCTTTTCCGATAGTCGCCAGCCGTCGTAATGTAAATCAGAAAGCTGTACGATTTTTGTACCTTGCAACCCTGGTGGTAAATTAGCGATCGCTACCTTCACTTGTTCAACACATAAGGAGCCGGAAAATATCCAGTGCATGTCGCTGAGTTTAATTTTATTGACAAGGCCGCTTCCAGCATAACTTGACGTAGATAGGTCAGCCAGTTTCTTCTAATCTTCTCTAACTTGCAGTTCATAAAGGTTCCAGAAAGTACCTCCTAGGGCAGAGTATTGGATATTCTCGATGCGATCGCGTACTGCTTGTAGTGAGAGGGGATTTACTAGGAAAAATATCGGCAGCTGTTCGGCAACAATTTGTTGAAACTTACCATATATTACTTGACGTTGCCGCTCATCTAATTCTTTAACTCCAGCTAAGAAAAGGCTGTCAATCTCTCTTTCCCAATCCGCTGCTACCCAATCTAAGATGGGGGGTTCTCCTGGTTGAGGACCTTGGTTAAATTGGTGAAATGAGCCTCCACTAGTCCAAAAGAGGGAGAGAAGGAACGGTTCAAGATCTGCACCGGGTACACCAAACGAACCGACATAACAATCCCAATCTCGACTACGGAGGAGCTTTTTGAGCACAACGTTGAAACTGAGTACCTGTAAATCTGCTTGGATGCCAATCTGGCTAAGGTCTTGTTGAATTTGTACCGCTAAATCTACCCTGGACTTCTCTTCTGATTTGACGAGGATGGTAAATTTGACCTGATTACCATCCCCATCAAGTAACTGTTGTTGGGAGTTGTAGTTAAAACCAGCATCTAAAAGCAATTGCTTAGCTTTTTGGGGGTTGTAGGGGTAGACTTTCAAACCCTCCTCTGGAGATAGATAATAGGGACTGAGTACACCCAGGGGGGAATGCTGGAGTTCACCTAGTCCCCGATAGATATTATTTTTTATCCTTTCGCGGTTAAGAGCATAGGCAACCGCTTGTCGAAAAGCCAAGGTATTAAACCAACGAGACTTGATAGGATCTACAAAGGGTTCTCCCCGA
>JAAHHL010001412.1 GCA_010672185.1 Caldora sp. SIO3E6
TCCAGGAAAGTCCCCCTGGTACAACCACTATTTCTTCCACCTGCTTCAGCCATTTACTGATGATGAAGTAGCTGAACTGTTAGGTAGTATCCCAATTACCGTAGCCTGGAAAGAGAAAATTCGAGCAATTGCTGATGGTAACCCGAAATTACTCCAAAATACTCTCTATCGTCTTTACAGTAAACTGAGGTTGGGTCAAATTCCTGAACCGGAAACATTCGCTTCTGAGTTGTTGAGTAATAATCAACAGTTTTTCCAACAGATATGGGAACTGTCCAATGAATTAGAGCAAACACTTTTGATGCTTATTGCACTGTCTGCTCTCAAAGGTCGCTTACCTAATAAAAATTTTGATATAGGCGGTATTGAGAATATCTTGTCTCACTGGGAAGTGAAATTGATTGACTTGGAAGCATGGGGAGTAATTAAAGAAGAGGTCAAGGATCATAAAAAAAATTATTCATTTACTTCATCCTTAATGGAGTGGTGGGTAATTCAAAAAATTTATCATAGTAATGAGGTGGAAATTAAACAGCGAGAGAAAGCCTTTCTCAAGATAATGAGTCACAGAAAAGTCAATAAATTGACAGAGGCAATTCGCTGGTTATGGCAAAATAGAGAAGTACCGATTAATTTTATCGAATACAGTGTTCGTTCAGTGTTCAGCTCTTAGCACTTAGCTGACAGTTTTTATGGTTAGATTTTAATTCAGGAGAAAAGCATCTTATGAATGAGCGTGCCTACGATGTGATCCTTTATGGTGCTACGGGTTTCGTTGGCAAACAAACGGTACAGTATTTCGCCAACTATGCTCCTACTAAGGACGTCCGCTGGGCAATTGCCGGACGCGATCGCCAAAAGCTAGAATCGGTTAAAGCTCAAGTTGGAACTGGAGCCAATTCAGCGGACATTCTGGTTGCCGACAGCTACAACCAGTCTGCTGTGGATGAAATGGTGGCTCAAACCGATGTGCTGCTTAATACAGCAGGTCCTTTTGCTCTCTATGGCACTTCAATTGTAGATGCTTGTGTGCGATCGCGCACCCACTACGTTGATATTACTGGAGAAACCCCGTGGGTCAAAGCTCTGATTGACTCTTATCAGAAGAAGGCGGCTGCCGAGGGAACCAAAATCATCCCCTTTTGTGGTTTCGATTCCGTTCCCTCTGATTTGGGAACCTATTTGATTGTTCGCTACATGCAGCAAGAACTCAATGTATCCTGTAAGGAAGTGAAAGCCTACTTTCAAGCATTTGGAGGCTTTAATGGAGGAACATTAGCCTCTGCCCTTAACCTCCATGAGTCAGGACAGTGGACTCAAGTTAGAGAGCGATTTCTCCTCAACCCTCCCGGAACCTATTCTCCTGTAGAGAACCAGCGTAATCCAGACCCCGAATATCCCTACTATGACCAGGATCTGGAAACCTGGATCGCCCCCTTTTTTATGGGACCAATTAATACACGGATTGTGCGTCGCAGCAAAGCCTTATTTGAGCAGTGGGAAACTCCCTATGGTGCTGAGTTCAGCTATCAGGAATACCTCAAGTTTGATCAACCCCTAGCTTGGTTCCAGGCAACAGGGGTGACAGCAATGATGGGACTATTGGGAACAATGATAGAGCAACCGATGCTGCGCCCATTGTTTAAATCCTTCATACCACAACCCGGTGCTGGTCCATCGGAGAAAACGATGAATGAAGGCTGGTTCCGCTGTGAACTCCTGGGAAAAGCTAGCGATGGGCGTCTGGTTCGGGGACTGATTCAAGATCAAGGTGATCCAGGAAACCGAGCCACCGTTAAGTTTGTCTGCGAATCAGCACTGACGTTGGCATTACATCAAGATGAATTACCCGGTGGGCCGCGCGGCGGCATTTTGACTCCTGCAACAGGTTTGGGGGATGCTCTGGCAAATCGCTTACGCCAAGCTGGAATGACTCTGGAGATCGGGTGAGGGAAAAAAAGTGTGGGGAGTGTGGGGAGTGTGGGGAGTGTGGGAGGTGTGGGGAGATAGAGAGACAAAGGAAGTGCGATTCGTTTCTAGGTAAAACTGCCTAAACAGATAACCTAGGGAGTGGGTTAAAACCCGCTTAACTTTCGCCAGGAT
>JAAHHL010001413.1 GCA_010672185.1 Caldora sp. SIO3E6
TACCCAGGGATTTCCCATGAAGGTGCAAGGAAATTGAGCCCATCAATACAAAAACCTTGCACTTTTTGAGGGGGGAAATGCTTGAAATCACTGTCTGGCATAGCTTTCACACTTATACAGCAAGCCCAATTTAATTGCGATCGCAAAAGACAAGCAGCACGAACTTCGATTAGCCAGGATAATCAGCTAGCCGAGAGTTTTGGTATTTCTGGAACCCCTTTTTTGTGATGAATGGGGAGGTATTAAAGAGGGACAACACGAAAGTCGGTAGGGGACGGTTAAATCAGGAAATAGACGAATTCACTAGGTGGGGCATGTGATGCTACCTTCAATTTGATGGATGCAGTGTTAACGACAAGAACTGCCAATTCTTTGGCTGATTTTCCTCTTGCCTACCAAACTACTCCGCAAGACTTGGGCTTTTATATATGTGCGCACACCTCTCCCATTATAAAAATATAGTATCAAAAAATAATAGCAATCGCCAGAAGAGAACTCACCACAAAGGCACATTCTCCGAAGGAGTTCCCGAAGGGTAGGACACAAAGAAAATTTATACTTCCTAATTTTTGCTCTTAGTGCATTCAAACTGCATACTGGTGAAACCTCATAAAAATGATATAGCGCTACGCGCTATGGTTAGGACATTAATAAAGCCTGAAACCTAGTCATGGTCTATTTTTGAATTTTGAATTTTGAATTGCGCGTAGCGCTATAGTTCCGGTTCTCCTGTTGCCTGTTGCCTTGCTCAAAGGCATTTTTAATGCCTTAGCTTAACCGAAACTATCGATTACATAAAAATAATTATCGTTATCGTTTTCTATGGTTAAGTCCATACCATCCAATCCTTGATCTGAACCATCAATGATATTGCGATTACTCTTAGCAATGCTGGAATTGAGGATTTGCATTAACCGTAGGGGTGTGAAGGATTCTATTTCGACAAAATTACCCGATTCGAGCCATTCTAATTCCTGAGGGAGTAAATTTTGACGAATCTCAGTAGATAAAGCTTTCGCCGCTGCTGCCGATGCTTCTGAAACTTGGATTGGCATGTTCTGTTTGGTTGCCATAATCTGACGAGGCAAGAGCCCGACATCGACAATTACCACATTATTCTCGGCAAACCAGTTAGCATCTGTTTGCAGTTGATGCACTAACTTCATACCACCGGGACTACAATCATGTAGCCCATACACCTGTAAATTAGGGTTGTTACGCAGCATTTGCATCGTCATCTCGAAAATGCTTTGGGGATAGCCGGTAAGACTGAGAACCGCACAGTTATTGTCAAAATGGAAATTATTAGCAATCAACATTTGGGCAATCTCGGCGCGATCGCAAACTACTAACCGATCAAAACTGTAGGCGGCGATATCAGGTTTAATATTAACTCGAATAGATTGCTGGCAGGGCTGTTGTAGAAGTTTTTCTGGGGTAGGATTGGCCTGATTCCAACGTTCTAGCCATGCTTCCGTCATCGCTTGAGTAATCAACAGTGTTTTCGGATACTTTGGTTTACTTTGGGACTGCAACCAACCCAAGAAAATTACTAGAACACCGATCACAAGTAATAGCCAACCAATCGGTGTAATTATAGAAAATAAACCGAAAATAATTAAGATGAATCCACATCCTATGGTTCCTCCAATTTCGGTTTTCCTTTGTTTTTTGGCCAACCTCTTTTCCAGCAAGTAGAACAATTGTTTTGGGGTAAAATAGAGAGTGTTATTAGCGGAGAGGTCGTTGAGCAGTTTGGCAAAAAATTGATCAGTAAACCGAGTCTTGGCACTCATCGTCGTTGGTTCAAAGGCAAATCGATGATAACAGTTTTTACACCGTCCCTGATTAGCGGTACGATCTTTGAGATTATTGTCTGTGCCACACTGAATACATTTCATGGTAGGTGTTAGGTGTTAGGTGTTAGGTATTAGGTGTTAGGTATTAGGTGTTAGCTGTTAGGTGTTAGGTGTTAGGTGTTAGGTATTAGCTGTTAGCTGTTAGCTGTTAGCTGTTAGGTATTAGCTGTTAGCTGTTAGCTGTTAGCTGTTAGGTATTAGCTGTTAGGTATTAGCTGTTAGCTGTTAGCTGTTAGCTGTTAGG
>JAAHHL010001414.1 GCA_010672185.1 Caldora sp. SIO3E6
TCGGTTAAGTTAGCTCCCAATTTAGCCTTTCCTCGTGCCAACTATGCTCTTGCACTCTATCAGATTGGTCAGAAGCAAGAAGCTATACGTACTATGCGTAACTTAATTCGCAAATATCCCCAATTTCCAGATGTAAGAGCAGCACTGACAGCCGCTTTGTGGGAAGAGGGAAAACTCGGAGAAGCTGAGAGCAATTGGGTAGCAGTTGTTGGTTTAGATAAGCGTTATCAGGATTTGGATTGGGTGAGCAATGTCCGTCGATGGCCACCTTTAATGGTTAAGGCTTTGGAAAAGTTTCTCAAGTTGAATTGAAGTTCTTGGATTTTGATGCTGCTGAAGAGGTGATTGTAGAAGGGAACAACTAACTCATTTATGTCTCCCCAAGGGGGAAGGCTGTAGGCAACAAGCAACAACTTCATCAAATTAAATAACTGCACATACCAGAAGTTCTTATTATGGGCAATTAGGCGGATAGGATATATAGCAACCGCCAAGGCGATTAGGACAAGGGGCTTAAGCCACCTTGTTAACTTGCCTTACCTGAGAATGTTTTAACCGCCCTGGCGACTGCTATAACACCTAAAACCCACTAACTGAGAACCTAAAATTTTTGATGTCTGATGACTGACCTACCCATTACCCTTGAGACTATTTTTGCTCTACCAGCTTTGCCTCTAGAGCACAGAGAACTACTACCGGATATCCCAGGACTGTATTTTGCCTATACATTGAATGATGAACGTCAACTGCTTTATATTGGCAAAGCTCAAAATATCAGGCAACAGTGGTTACAACATCCTCGAATAAGAGACTTACAAATTGTTGCTAATGTAGTCTCTCAAATTAACTTAGCTTGGTTGGAATTTTACGCTAATGAAGAAATTTTAACCCAGCAAGAGCATGTTTTGATTAAGCGGTTTCGACCACCTATCAATGAGTTAAACCTGATTGACTATGAGCGGATGCGCACTGATAATCAAGCTGGACGTACTTCAGAGGAGTATAGTCCAGAAAATGGGTCAGTAGTAGCCAGCCTACAAGGAGCCCAAAAGTTGATTAAAGCCTTACCCACTACAGATGAACCAGTTGATGCCCATCCAGATGAGGAAATACCTATTGACATTTTTCCTCAAACAGTTTATCAGCCTCAGAAACAGCGAGATTTCTGGACTTTTTTAGTGTTCCTGATGTTCATTGTATTCGTTTTATGGGGCTCTTTCTTCTAGAGGGTAGATTCTTGCAGTGAAATGTGTGAATTTTGAATTCAGATAGTCTCTAGTTCCTCTTCACGAAAGTGGCACTTAAACTTCTTATTGAACTGAACGTGCACTGGCAAGTTAGCGCTTACTGGTCTTCCTTGGTACTCTGTCAGTATTTTAATAACTTCTCCCTCCGAACCTTTAACGTCAAAAGGTTGCTTACGCTGTTCAGGATTGTTGTAAACAATGATAGAGTCTTTAACTCGGACGCGATCGCCAACTTTCATATATCTGTTCTCGTATTCTTTCCCAGAGCCTGATTTTAACCAGGCGGCCTTAATTATTGTTACACAGCACCGTGCCTTTCTGGCGATTCACTCTGGGGAAGTTGGAGATTCTGACTCAGAGTTCTTGAGTTGCTCCGGTTTGAAGAGACGCTGGCGCATTTCCTGGAATCCTTCAGGATCTAGTAACCACTGAGCCGTTAATAAAGCAGTAGCAGAGGACACAAGGACTACCAAGACTCCCACAACCCCCAACATCACTTTTAACCAACCTCCCCTAGTGATTAAGAATTCAGATGTGGCACTATTGGTTGCCACTAGGGCACCAGTTGGTGGCTCTTCCGAAGGCTCAGCGGTTAACTCTTGCAAGTCCTCATTCGCTTCTGTTGGGTTGAAAGAAGTAGGAGCAAAGGTTTGGCTATCACTGAAATTAAGTCCATAGCCATCGCTGCCCTTAGTAATTTCTGCTAGATTTAGTACCACGGGACATTCAGGAGTAACGCGGCAGTAGGTAATAACGACGGAGGTGTTGTCATGACCATTTTTTTGATTAGCTAAATCGATTAAAGACTCAACCGCAGCTTCCAGAGACAGCTTTTCACTAAAGACATCTCGCGGA
>JAAHHL010001415.1 GCA_010672185.1 Caldora sp. SIO3E6
TAGATGTCACCGGACATGGTTTAGAAAGTGGTATTTTAATGTTAATGACCCAAACCGCTGTCCGTACCCTCCAAGAAATGAAGGAAAGCAATCCCGTCAGATTTTTGGATACTCTTAATCGAACTATCTATCACAACGTGCAACGGATGAACTCTGAGAGAAATCTCAGTTTAGCTATTTTAAATTATTCGGAAGGTATCGTGAGTATCAGTGGACAACATGAAGAAACCCTGGTGGTGCGCTCAGGAGGAAATCAGATTGAGCGGATTGACATGATGGATTTGGGTTTGCCCATTGGTATAGATGATGATATTGCCGATTTTATTGATCAAATCACAGTGGAGTTACATGCCGGTGATGGTATAGTTCTTTACACCGATGGTATTCCCGAAGCTTTCAATCCAGATAAAAAACAGTATGGGATGAAGCGACTCTGTGAGGTCATTAGTCAAAATTGGCAGGGGACTGCTCAAGAGGTCAAACAAGCAGTAATTGATGATGTGAGGGAGTTTATTGGTACACAAAAAGTGTTTGATGATATTACCTTAGTAGTTCTCAAGCAACAGTAAGCTGTCAGCTTTGTCGGTAAAATCAGCACCAGTGATGCGGTAAAGTCGGAATGCAGAACGAATCTCCAGACAACGCTCAGTGTTTTTCTCCTCTCTCCCAGGGACAGCAAGCCTTATGGTTCATCTACCAGAAGGCTCCAGAAAGCATAGCTTACAACATATTTATAACCACTCGTCTGGCTGGAGAGTTAAACCTAGAGGCTTGGCGAAGGGCCTGGCAGAAGCTGGTGGGACGACATTCGCTCCTGCGAACTACCTATAGGACTAGGGACGGCAAACCCTGTGCAGTAGTTAGTCAAGACTGCAATGTCAAGATTGAGGTAACAGACGCTTCTAGGTGGGGAGCCGACGAATTAAAAGCCAAAATTATGGCAGCAGTAGAGCATCCCTTCAATTTAGAAACGGGTCCGATAATGCGCTTGGATCTGTTTGCGCGATCGCCCCAGGAGTTTGTCCAATTGATAACCCTGCACCACATTGCCGGAGATGGATGGTCATTTGACTTGCTGCTCCAAGAACTCCGGGTATTATACGCGGCTTCCGTCATATCAAGTCCGCTTGAACACTTACACTTTGGTGAAAACAAGGCAGAAGGCAGAGGGCAGAGGGCAGAAGGTAAGGAAGAAAGTTGTAAGGTAGAAGGATATGGTAACTGTTTAGGCGGACATGATATCAAGCATCTCCCAGAAGCAAAAATAGCTAACTTGCTGGCAGATTCTCCCTGGCAAT
The DNA here is from genome assembly GCA_010672185.1 of Caldora sp. SIO3E6. GTDB lineage: Bacteria > Cyanobacteriota > Cyanobacteriia > Cyanobacteriales > Coleofasciculaceae > Caldora. The sequence continues at coordinate 1,299 of JAAHHL010001415.1, forward strand.
ACGCCGACTATGTATCCTGGCAGTCTGAGATGCTAGAATCTCCCCGAGGAGAACAACTCTTTCGCTACTGGCACAAACAACTGGCCGACTGCTTGCCGATTTTGAATCTGCCAACAGACAAAGCGCGACCAAGGGATTTGAGCCGTCGGGATGAATTCCATATTGTCGAGATCGACCAACGGCTCCGAGAGAAACTGCTACAACTCGCTGCCGATCTCGGAGTCAGTCTTTACCGGATTATGCTGGCTGCTTTCTTTGTTCTGCTACATCGCTTATCCGGTCAAGAAGACATCCTGCTAGGAAGCGCAATGGCGGCAAGGTGGAGTGTTGAGGAGTTTAAAAGCATTGTCGGTTACTTTAACAATGAGGTAGTGTTGCGGGCAACTCTTGGGGATAACCCCACCTTCGTAGAATTTCTCACCCGTATCCATCACACGGTAACAGAAGCACAGGCTCATCAAGATTATCCCTTCGACTTATTGGTAAAACGACTCAACCCTCCTCGATATGCCAGCCGACACCCTCTAATTCAAGTCGATTTCACTTGGCGCAAGCATCGCTGGTACGAGCTGGAGGAGCTGAGGGAGCTGAGGGAGCTGAGGGAGCTGAGGGAGCTGGGGGAGAAGAATTGGGGCTTATCCGAGCAGTATTGGAAAAGACCCGAACTTCGAGCAGGTGAGAAAGCACTGTCTATGGAGCCATACTTAGCTGTACACGAACAGGGTTCGGTATTTGATGTGAGTTTGACCATTGAGGAACTTGACCAATCTCTCCATTTCATCTGGGAATATAGTGCCGACCTGT
>JAAHHL010001416.1 GCA_010672185.1 Caldora sp. SIO3E6
CCCCTTCCCTCGACAACGAACTGCTTTATCCCGATAGTGACGGTAAACCCTTGGCTGATAATACCACCCAATCACGCTTAATTTTCACCATAAAAGGAGGTCTCGATGCTCTGTTTAAAGACAGAGCTGATGTCTTTATTGCTGCTGATTTGCTCTGGTATCCGGTGCAACTCACCCAACAGCAAATCAAAGAACTTGAAGAACCCCAAAGACAGGCACCGGATGTGATGGTGGTGTTAGGAAGACCTAAAGGCGAACGGGGGTCTTACCAACAATGGCTGGAAGACAATATAGCGCCGCAGGTAGCGTTTGAAATCCTTTCCCCCGGCAATACTAAACAGGAAATGGAGACAAAGTTTAATTTTTATCAAAAGCATGGCATTGAGGAATATTACTTATACGACCCAAAAAATAATCGCTTGCAAGGCTGGCAGCGAAAGGGAAAAAAATTAACTGCAATCACTCCAATGGAAGGCTGGAGTAGTCCGCTTTTGGGAATAACATTTAGCACAAGCGAGGGAGAATTAGTATTATTTCATCCCAATGGGGAGCGCTTTGTCTCTTATGTGGAGATTGTTGAGCAACGTGATCACGAACGTGCAGAAAAAGAACGGGAACGCGCAGAAAAAGAACAAGCACAAATGGCTTTAGAGGAGGAACGCAGGAAAAATAAACAATTACTTGCTCGCCTTTTAGAACTCGGTATCGATCCCAACAGTCTCCCTTGATTCTGCGGTGCGCTCTCTGTAATAATCTAAGTTCCGCTTCAAAGTATTAATCATTTAAGGCATTCAAAATTCCAAACAATCATTTTGAACTAAAAATTGCTAACTTTACATTGGACTGAGACAATGGTACAACAACTCTCATCCCCTTCCCTCGACAACGAACTGCTTTATCCCGATAGTGACGGTAAACCCTTGGCTGATAATACTACCCAATTACGCTTAATTTTTACCATAAAAGGAGGTCTCGATGCTCTGTTTAAAGACAGAGCCGATGTCTTTATTGCTGCTGATTTGTTATGGTATCCGGTGCAACTGACCCAACAGCAAATCAAAGAACTTGAAGAACCTCAAAGACAGGCACCGGATGTAATGGTGGTGTTGGGAAGACCTAAAGGCGAACGGGGTTCTTACCAGCAATGGCTGGAAGACAATATACCGCCGCAGGTAGCGTTTGAAATCCTTTCCCCCGGCAATACTAAACAGGAAATGGAGACAAAGTTTAATTTTTATCAAAAGCATGGTATTGAGGAATATTACTTATACGACCCAAAAAATAATCGCTTGCAAGGCTGGCAGCGAAAGGGAAAAAAATTAACTGCAATCACTCCAATGGAAGGCTGGAGTAGTCCGCTTTTGGGGATAACATTTAGCACAAGCGAGGGAGAATTAGCATTATTTCACCCCAATGGGGAGCGCTTTGTCTCTTATGTGGAGATTGTCGAGCAACGTGATCACGAACGTGCAGAAAAAGAACAAGCACAAATGGCTTTGGAGGAGGAACGCAGGAAAAATAAACAATTACTTGCTCGCCTTTTAGAACTCGGTATCGATCCCAACAGTCTCTCTTAATTCTGCAGTGCGATCGCTGTAATAATCTAAGTTACGCTTAGATTCGATGTAGCTATTGATTGGCTGATGGTCTTGGGGTCATGGTTCCTGTTCTTCAAATAAAGATGGTAAATCGCGGCGACCACTAACTACACGCAAAATTTCAATACCATCGTCTAAAATTCTGTAGAAAATAATATGTCCATCTATAGGTAAACCTCGCAGATTGGAACTAATTTCTGCATAACTTCTGCCTAAGTTGGGGAAGTTGACCAATTGTTGACAGCGACGCGCAAAATTTTGAAAAAAGCGCTCACCTGCTTCAATATTACTGGCAGTGAAATAATCAGCAATTTCGTTGAGATCTTGGCTAGCGAGAACATTGATGAGATAGCGTTTCATGTTTGAGTATCTCGTGCTTGCCGCAAACGCTCCAAAATCCCTGCGATGAAAGTTTCACCATCAATAGGCGGAGTATGTCCGGAGGCAGCAACAGCAGCATCTATTTTTGCACGTACAGAACTGAGCCATTCACTATCAGTTTA
>JAAHHL010001417.1 GCA_010672185.1 Caldora sp. SIO3E6
AATAGTGCATTAGAAACTGGTAGGGAAGTAAAAAGTAACAAGTAAAAAGTAACAAGTAAGAAAGAACTAGAAACCAAAATCTATTGCACCATTTTAGGTGGGTCAGTCCACTACGATAGGTAAATTACTACGCAAACAACCCTACAGTAAACACTTATATAACGATCGCATTCCACTTTTGCCAGAGTTTAGACCAGGTTTGAGCCTGTTTTGCCAGAGAAAGTGACACTGACGGGGTGACAACTATAGCTATAACCTTTGTATAGCAATAATTACAGATTCTGAGCAATTGACAAAAATAGAGACAGCAAAGGCTGATTTGACCTAAGCGTCTCAACGATTTTATAGGCTTTGGGGAAGTTTCATTGGTTATAAAAACTCTGATCCGGAGAAAAACATGCCTATTTTTACTCTATCGGTACTCAGTAAAAGCCTTGATATACAGGATGTTCAGCTATTATTGTCACCCCGTCAGCCCAATCTTCCTTGTTTTTAATAAATGAAAACAATACCAAAGGACAAATGACCAATGATTAATAACTTCTCTTAAAAACCTTCAACCACAAATCCTCTAAGAGAGTATAAAGCACTGGCACAACAATCAAACTCAACAGGGTGGAAGTAATCAGTCCACCGATAATTGCTACTGCCATTGGTTGCCTTAACTCCGAACCTGCTCCTAATCCTAACGCGATCGGCAACATTCCCAAAATAGTTGAAGCCGTAGTCATCATAATCGGTCGTAGACGCACCACACCAGTCTGGAGAACTGCTTCAGTACGACTTAAACCCGATTTACGGAGTTGGTTGGCATAATCCATTAGCAACAGGGCATTTTTGTCAAGTAGACCTAGTAGGAAAATTAAACCAATCAGGGAAATCATGCCGAAGTCACTCTGAGTCACCAAAAGTGCCAACATTGCTCCCACAATAGATAAGGGTAGAGACAAGCCAACTACCAACGGCTCTAACAATCTGCCAAATACCAACAACAACAACGACAGCATACATATAACAGATAAAGCCAGGGTGCCAGCAAAACTGCCAAAAATCGAACCGATACGAGCTGAGTCTCCTTTGAGGTCGATTTCCACACCATCTGGTAAAATATCTTGGGCTACTGCTATCACTTGATCCGTAGCATCTCCTAAAGCTTGATTTTGGCTTAAGTTGGCACTAATATAAGCTACTCGCTGACCATTCAGGCGCTCAATCTGCTCAATACTATCCGCCTTATTATCTTCACCGGTTACCGTAACATCCACCAATCCCGGCAGCTGAGCCACACGAGCCTTAATCTCTTTCGCGCTACTATATAAGCTTGCCAAGTCATCGCCAACTAGGGCAACTTGGAGAGGTTTTTCACCCCCTGTATCGACAAACTGAATATCCTCAACACTAATAGTAACTCCCTCCAACTGGGGCAAAGCACTGCGGAGTTGCTCTTGCACTTCAGCGGTGTGGAATTGGCGCTCTTCTTTGAGCTTGACATAGAGTTTGCCTTTGTTCGGTTCACCCCGCACTCCCACTGTGGTAAATACCGATGCCACTTCCGGCGAATCTAAAACAGCCTCTTCAATTTCCCCAGCCACAGTACGGGATTTATACAACAACAACTTAATGGGAGATTGGAATAAATCACCAAAAATTGAGCCAGTATTCTCCGTAGGAGCCTCGGCTGATGCTGCTGTTTCCTGCTGTGATGAAGGATTTAACCCTGGAAACCGACTAGACAAGTCAGGTAAAGGAGATGTGTAGACAATATTGAACTCACCCCGGTCTAGTTTAGGAATAAATCCCTTAGGAATCAAAGGAATCAGAGCAATACCCGCAATCAAACTCACCACCGCCAACCCCACTACAATCTGGCGATGGTTCAAAGACCATTTGAGAAGGTTACGATAGTGGATAATGGATAATGGATAATGGATAATGGATAATTGGGAATTGGAAGTTGAGGATTCCATGTCAAGGGAGCGGAGGAGCGGAGGAGCAGAGGAAGAAGAATACAATTTTCCTTAACCCTTGGGTATTTCCATATATAGGGTCTTTTTTAGCCCCCAAACACCATATATGGGAGTTGACAAAATGCA
>JAAHHL010001418.1 GCA_010672185.1 Caldora sp. SIO3E6
TGTGTTCTTCTAATCTTGTTAGGTGTTAGGTGTTAGGTGTTAGGTGTTAGGTGTTAGGTGTTAGGTGTTAGGTGTTAGGTGTTAAGTGTTAGGTGTTAGGTGTTAGGTGTTAGGTGTTAGGTGTTAGGTGTTAGGTGTTAGGTGTTAGGTGTTAGGGAGCAAGATGCTCCCACTACTGCACTCCTGCCTCCTGAACTTCTGCCTCCTGCCTCCTGAACTTCTGCCTCCTGAACTTCTGCCTCCTGAACTTCTGCCTCCTGCCTCCTGCCTCCTGCCTCCTGCCTCCTGCCTTCTGCCTTCTGCCTCCTGCCTCCTGCCTCCTGCCTCCTGCCTTATTTCTTCAGAGCAAACAACAAATAACCAACAACAAATAACCAACAACAAATAACCAATGACAGATTTTCCCTGGCTAACAACGATTATTCTGTTTCCCATTGCAGCTTCCCTGCTGCTACCTTTCCTGCCAGAGAAAAACGGTATTTGGGAGCGCTGGTACGCTCTGATTATCGGGTTAATTGACTTTGCCCTGATTATTTATGCCTGCGTCACAGAATATGACTTTAGCAATCCTGAATTGCAACTGGTAGAAAAATACTCCTGGATACCCCAATTGGATTTGAATTGGTCTGTAGGGGTTGATGGCTTGGCAATGCCTTTGGTAATCTTAACAGGCTTTATGACAACGCTGGCAATTTTGGCAGCTTGGCCTGTGACTTTCAAGCCTAAGCTATTTTACTTCCTGATGCTGGCAATGTACGGTGGTCAGATCGCCGTGTTTGCAGTTCAGGATATGCTGTTGTTCTTCCTTGTGTGGGAATTGGAATTAGTTCCGGTTTACCTGCTACTGTCAATTTGGGGAGGTAAAAAGCGTCTTTATGCAGCCACAAAGTTCATCCTGTATACAGCAGGAGGTTCACTATTTATTTTGTTGGCTGCTTTGTCAATGGCTTTCTATGGGGATACCGTTACTTTTGATATGCAGTCCCTGGCTTTCAAGGACTATGCTCTCAACTTTCAACTTTTGATTTATGCTGGCTTTCTAATTGCCTATGGTGTAAAGCTACCAATTATCCCACTGCATACCTGGCTGCCTGATGCCCACGGGGAAGCAACAGCACCGGTTCACATGCTATTGGCTGGGATTCTGCTGAAAATGGGTGGTTATGCCTTAATTCGGATGAATGCTCAGATGTTGCCCGATGCCCATGCCTATTTTGCCCCGATTTTAGTCATTCTCGGTGTCGTCAATATCGTTTATGCCGCTTTAACTGCCTTTGCTCAGCGCAGCCTCAAGCGAAAAATTGCCTACTCTTCCATTTCCCATATGGGATTTGTTTTGATTGGTATTGGTTCATTTACTGAGCTGGGATTGAGTGGTGCTATGCTGCAAATGGTCTCCCACGGTTTAATTGGAGCCAGCCTATTCTTCCTCGTGGGAGCAACTTATGACCGGACCCATACCCTGATGTTAGATGAAATGGGGGGCGTTGGTCAGAGGATGAAGAAGATTTTCGCCATGTGGACTACCTGTTCGATGGCTTCTTTGGCTTTACCAGGGATGAGCGGATTTGTAGCAGAAGTTATGGTATTTGTGGGTTTTGCCACCAGTGATGCTTATAGCTCCACTTTCAAGGTAATCGTGGTATTCCTCGCAGCAGTTGGAGTTATTCTCACTCCTATTTATCTGCTTTCCAATCTTCGGGAGATTTTCTATGGAGAGGAAAACAAAGAACTAGTAAAACACCAAGCTTTGATTGATGCTGAGCCACGAGAGGTATTTATCGTTGCTTGTCTCTTAGTACCGATCATCGGCATTGGCTTGTATCCGAAGGTATTAACTCAGATTTATGACGCATCCACAGTTCAGTTAACAGCGCGTTTACGGGAATCCGTACCAACTTTGGTGCAGCCAGCCAATGTGGCACAAGAGAATGCCCCAGCTGTGTCTCTAGCACCAATGATTGGTACACATTAGACAACTATTGCTCATTTAATTTGTTTGAGATGGGATGGGTTACAGAACCATCCCATTTTTTTTATGTGAGTTGGGGAAAAATTCGGCGAAAGTAAAGCAGCCGATGAAAGC
>JAAHHL010001419.1 GCA_010672185.1 Caldora sp. SIO3E6
TGTGGCCCAGCCTATAAGGCTATTCTGTCACAACCCAGTAGTAGTATCAATGGACGTATTAAGATCACCGAGCAAGGAGAAGTTTTAGCCTCTAAGTACTCCCAACCGGAACTAGCTCTCTATAACCTAGAGACAGTAGCCTCTGCTGTGGTTCAGGCGAGTCTCCTGGGCACTGGCTTTGATCATATCGAGCCTTGGAACCAAATCATGGAAGAATTAGCGACGCGATCGCGTCAACATTATCGTGCTCTGATTTACGAACAACCAGACTTACTAGATTTCTTCCATAGTGCCACTCCCATTGAAGAAATTAGTCAGTTGCAAATTAGTTCCCGACCAGCACGACGGAAAAGTGGTAAGAAAGATTTAAGCTCTCTGCGGGCAATTCCCTGGGTCTTTAGCTGGACTCAAAGCCGCTTTTTACTACCTGCTTGGTATGGTGTAGGCACAGCTCTCAAGGACTTTTTGGATGAGGACTATGAGGAAAATTTGAAGCTACTGCGCTACTTCAATTTTAAGTGGCCCTTCTTCAGCATGGCTATTTCTAAAGTAGAAATGACCTTATCCAAAGTTGATCTGCAAATGGCTCACCACTATGTGCGGGAATTGTCAAAATCGGAAGATATTGAACGCTTTGAGCGCCTGTTTGAGCAGATTGCCCTGGAATTTAACCTAACTAGTGAGTTAGTCCTCTCCATCACAGGACATAAAAAACTGCTGGATGGCGACCCTGACTTACAGCGGTCAGTACAACTGCGCAATGGTACAATTGTTCCTGTTGGGTTCCTCCAGGTATCGTTGCTCAAACGTCTGCGCCAACACAAGCAACAGACTGCATCTGGGGTAGTTCAATCTCGCTACAGCAAAGGGGAGTTACTGCGAGGAGCACTGTTAACCATTAATGGTATTGCTGCTGGGATGCGGAATACTGGTTGATGAGTAGGGGGAAAGGAAGAATCCTTTCCCCCTTTTTTGGTGGAATTTAATTAACCACAAAGGCACATTTTTTGTAGGAGTTCCCGAAGGGTAGGACACGAAGGAAGAAAAAGAGAGATTTCTCTAGTCAATTTTAAACATTAAATCCATATTTTTCTTTGAATAAAGCTTTAAGCTTATCATCAGGTTGTTTTCCATAACATGAACCGACGACCTTACCATTGTCGAGCTCTAGACAATGCATTAGCCGCAGCATTGCGAATTTCCTTTTGCTGATGGTTATTCTTTATCGATTTTAAAACTTTCTTGCCCTGTGGATTGAAAACTCCAGCTAACGCATAAGCAATAGCATTAATATCTATTTGATTTTCTTTACCACGTTCAAGTTCTTGCCTAAGTGCATCTATATCCCCCATCCCAATCAATGCCAGAAAGCAACGTTCTGGAAAACCATATTTATCAGAATCATCTTTTGAACTATTTACCCCATTTATTAATGTTGAAATAACTTGAGCACTACCTGTAAGTACTAAATAAACTAATGCTTCATCACGTTTATTAAAAGCAAAAGTATCATCCTGAAAAATTTCTAAGAGAGGCTCTACCATCTCAGGGATAAAATATCCGATTCTTCCGAGAGCAATCGCAACAGGACGTTTTGCTTCTTTTGGTAAATCTAAAGAGATTAGATGCTCCAAAACTACTCTATCTCTCGGGCGATCAAGAGGCATTGGATCTGGTAACTGCTTTTGAGGCTTAGCCCCATCTGCTACAACTGCCCATTCATATATCCAGTCAGCTTGGGCAAATACAGGTTTTTCAGAAGTACAAACACTCAAGATTAAGACAGACCAGCCTAGGGCAAAAGTATCCTGTTTTTTATTAGTAGCAAATTGCCGTAAAAAGTCAAGTTCCGCCTCGGTGAAAGTGTAAGCTGTATAATTATCGCAATACCTTGAGCTAGTCAGCCATCCGAGAGCCCATATAGCTGTGCTTGCAATTGCATTGTTTTCTCCCATATTCGTTCTGATGACCCTAAATAAAATTTTGATCACCCTATGCAAAAGTTCGTTAGGCAAAAAATCTATTCTTAGGTGAATATTATATATATGTGGGTGAAAGAACTCTTCAACCAATCTCAGTCCTGCC
>JAAHHL010000142.1 GCA_010672185.1 Caldora sp. SIO3E6
ATACCAGATCTTATTCATAGATGGGGAATGGATTGGCAGGCTGGGGATCACATCTTGCTCACCGATTGTGAACATCAAGGAGTTATTGCTGCGGTAGAGGAAATTGCTCGTCGGTTTCAGCTGGAAGTCTCTACTTGTCCAATTCAGGCAACTCTCAATCAGGGAGACCCCACGGCAGTTATTGCTCAACATCTGCAACCCCGCACACGATTGGTGGTATTGAGTCATCTTTTGTGGAATACTGGTCAGGTATTACCCCTCAAGGAAATTGTGGAAGTTTGCCACAACTACAGTGCTAGTAGTCAACCAGTAAGAGTTTTAGTCGATGCAGCACAGTCAGTAGGTTCCCTACCTTTAAATTTAACCGAACTGGAAGTAGACTTCTACGCCTTCACAGGTCACAAATGGTGGTGCGGGGCCGCTGGCTTGGGTGGTTTGTACATCCGCTCAGAAGTATTTGAGAGTATTTACCCCACTTTCATGGGTTGGCGTAGTATTATCACTGGGGAAACAGGTCAACCTGAAGGATTGCAACCTAATGGCAAAAGATTTGAAGTAGCAACCTCAGCTTACCCCCTTAGTATTGCCTTACGCAGTGCGATCGCGATTCATCAGCAATGGGGCTCATCTCAAGTACGTTACGAGCAAATTTGTCAGTTAAGTGAGTACCTCTGGCAAGGTTTATCTCAACTAGATATGGTTCGCTGTTTGGCGACTTCACCCCCCAAATCTGGTCTTGTCTCCTTTGTCTTAACCAATGGGCAATCCCATGAACAATTAGTACATTCTCTGGAAAAGCGGGGCTTTCTACTCCGCACTCTCCACAATCCTAACTGTATCCGCGCCTGTGTTCACTATTTCACGACAACCAGCGAGATTGATCAATTAATTGAAGCAATTGTTAGTTGATTTCTTCCTAAAAAATGTACTTATCGTAGGGTGTGTTAGCGAAGCGTAACGCACCGCGTCTGATATAACCTGTTTCATATCTACACCTCAATGGAGATAATGTTTATAAACTACTTCCTTCTACTCCAGCAATTTTTAGCATTAGCCGTCTAGTTTCAATATCCGCTTCCTGCCAAGATTGATGGAACAGCAATTGACGGAGTGGATTGTAATCATGGATTGACATAACCTAATCATGGTTTTGACATAACAGACCTATTTTGTCTTCATTTTTAACCAATCAAATACATTTGCGATTGTTAACTCTAATTGCAGTCCAGTTAAAACTTTTAAGCTATCTTCTCCAGAACATAATTCTGGTTGTTGCTGAGGCTGAAAGACCAAAATTGAACGATCATCTGAATCAATTAACCATCCTAGTTGGCAACCGTATTTGAGACAGTGTAAGATATTCCCTGTAACTTTATTAGAACTTTGACCTGGGGACAAAATCTCAATTGTCCAGTCTGGGGCAATGAATATGTCATCTAAAGGTTCTCCATTCTCATCGAATTGGATATTGTCCCATCGTAGAACTGTTATATCTGGTACAATTGACCGACCACCAAAAGTACAGCGTAATTCTGGAAAAGCATAAGCGATATGCGATATCTCTGCAACTGCATTGACTTTTTCGGTGACTTTGCTCTGAAGTCGAGAATGACGGGCTTTGGGCATCGGTTTTTGAGTTACCTGTCCATCAATGTACTCAGTAGCAGGTTTAGTTTCTGCTTGTTTGAGAAATTCTTCTAAGGCTATAGGTCTAATTGATGCTTGTACCATAATTGCTTCCAAAAAGCTATGGAGATGGGCTTATATGGGAATGTAATTGATTAATTTTAGTAAAATCTTGAATTGAATCTCGTTAAAAAACAGGCTGGAAGCCTGTTCCACACACATGATGATTATATTTTTAAATTACTTAAACTCTCACTAAAGATACTTCTCTACCCGCTGCTCTTCCAACATAGCAACCACTTCTTCCTCTGTTGGTGCTGGTTGGTCTGTTTTTAGCAAGCCTCGCATCCGTCGAATTGCAGCAGAGCGTTCAGTCTGGGAATGTGAGGTATTCTGTAACGATTCAATGATAGCGCTCACTAGCGCAAAGCGATCGCTAGGTGATAGTTTGAAAGCTTCCTCCTTAAGCTCTTGCAATAACATAGACAGCTCCTATAGATCACAATTTATCAATTGCCAATCACCAATCACCAATTAAGGGACTTCCAAATAAAAAAACGTCCCATTGTTGGAGGAGCTGAGGGAGCTGAGGGAGCTGAGGGAGCTGAGGGAGCTGAGGGAGCTGAGGGAGTAAGACAAGTCCAAAATTGGGATGATTTATTTCTTGGAGTTCCCTAATCATTATCAATTATCAATTATCAATTATCCATTATTCATTATTCATTATTCATCGCCCCAATTTCTCCCTTACCTGCTGACGTAGGTTAATTACAGCTTGGTTGCTAGGATCAAGTTGAATTGCTTTATCCATAGAAGCGATCGCTCCATCAAAATCTTGGAGTGCCCACAAAGCTGCTCCCCGGTTGCTCCAAGCATCGGCGGAATTGGGTTTGAGAGCAATGGTTTTGTCAAAGGCACTAACAGCTTCACTATAGCGCTTTAGTTTATAGAGTGTTACCCCTTTGTTCTGCCAAGCATCGGCAAAATTGGGATTGAGCTTGAGCGCTTGATTATAGAGTTCGAGAGCTTTTTGGGATTGCCCTTGCTGATCTAGGGTAGAACCTTTACTCCAGAGGGCTTCTGGGTAGTTAGGCTTTAAGGCAAGAGCCTCATCGCAGGCAGCTGCTGCTTCTGTTGAACGCCCTAATTGGTTTAAGCTGTAACAGCGACCCCAATGGGCTTCTGGGACATTCGATTGGCTAGAAATGGCTTTATCATAGGCAGCCAGCGCTCCTTGGTAGTTTTCTGCTTGCCGCAGACTATCGGCTTGCTTGAGTAATTCTGCTGCTGTTGGTCCTGAAGGTGGGGGAGGGGATGGTTTTGTTGATGGTTTAGGAGTAGCTTGTTTTGCTGATGGTTTGGGAGTAGCTTGCTTTGGTTGAGCAACGGGCGAGTTGCTAGGAGAAGATTGGACAGTAGAATCAGTAGAATTGGTAGTAGATTGACTCTTGGGAGTAGATATAGCCTTGGTATTAGCAGCAGTATTAACAGTAGGAGCAGTAGTAGGCTGACTCTTGGGAGTAGATGGAGCAGTTGAATCAGTAACAGTATTAACCGTAGTAGGTTTAATCTCCGGAGCTGATGAAGCCTTAGCATCAGTAGTATTAGCAGTAGGAGTAGATTCACTATCGGGAGCTGATGAAGCCTTGTCATCAGTCTTGTCGGTGGTGGAAGTGGAGGTAGATTTACTCTCCGGAGAGGGGGAGGGAGATTCTTCAGCCGGACTACTGGTATTTTTCGGGCTAGGACTTTCTACTACGGTATTTTCACTTTCTACTACGGTATTTTCAAGGTTGTTGGCTTGATTGGTAGTTTGGGACGAGGAGAAATTTTTAGTGAACCAAAAGGTTCCTCCCACTGCTGCTAAAACAGTTAAAACAGCTCCCAACTTCAGGAACAATCCTCGCCCTAACCAGGGTTGGGCAACTACTGTGGGTGTTGATGGTATAGATGGTTCAGCAGATACAAGTTCGCCACTAGAGCCGCTTGAGCTACTTCTTGCTGTTGATGAGGATTTACTTGAGGAGGCTGAAGACTGCCAAATATTGGTGGCAGCTTGTGCTGAAGATGCTGATTTCTCCCAAATATCGGTAGCAGCTTGCTCTGAAGATGCTGATTTCTCCCAAATATCGGTAGCAGCTTGCTCTGAGGATGCTGACTTCTCCCAAATATCGGTAGATGATTGGTCGTTTTCTAATAAATTTGAATTAGTAGCACTAGCTGGAGATTGCAGTTGTAGATTAGATAAACCTTCCCTTGTTTGTATCTTGTTGTTCAGGTTCTTTGGAAACGAAGATAAATTCTGCAATGCTTCCAAAGCTTCTGCTGCTGTTTGGTAGCGATCGCGAAAATCATAGCACACCATGCGGTCTAGAAGTTCCGCTAATTCCGAGTTAAGTTCCTGAGAGGGATGCTCTCTAGCTGGCTGTTGACTCCTGCTGGGGGCATAGGAACCTTCAGAGGTATCACGCCATGCAATTTCCCCTGTATCTGGATGTTCCTTAAAATGCCGGGGGTGAATCCCTGTCAGGGCTTGGATGCCAATAATACCCACGGCGTAGACATCGCTGCTAAAGCGGGGATTACCACCCAACTGTTCTTTCGGAGTATAGCCCTGAGTACCAATGGAAATAGTTTTTGTCTGCCCTTTATCCGGATCGGCAAATTGAGTACTTACTTGCTTAACTGCGCCAAAGTCAATCAGCACCATCTTGCGATCCTGGCTGCGGCGAATCAAGTTGGAGGGTTTGATATCCCGGTGAATTACATCCTGTTGATGAACAAACGCCAATACCTGTAGAATGTCTTGCAACAGGTTAATTACCTTTGCTTCGGAACAAGGCTTACCCTTGACTAACTCCTTAGACAATAGGTTCCCTTCAATTAATTCCTGAGCAAGATAAAACTCCTGATTATCCTCAAAGTGAGCCAGTAAACGGGGTATTTGGTCATGGCTGCCTAGTTGGTAGAGCACTTGAGCTTCTGTGTCAAACAAGCGTCTTGCCATTTGCAGGCTTTTCGCATCACTGACTTGGGGTTTGAGCTGTTTGAGTACGCATTGAGGATGCCCAGGCAAATGCTGATCTTCGGCAACAAAGGTTTTTCCGAAGCCACCTGCTCCTAACTCGCTAATGATTTTATAACGTCCACCTAGGGTGTTTGATTGGTTGTTTGACTGAAATAGACGTAAAAGTTTTAATTCCATGCCCTACCCCCTAGGACTTGTTTATATATTAACTTTGAGTGGGTGGCTTTGATAATCCGGAAAAATTGACCAACCGAAGGGGAAGTTGTTTGTGAACCACCCTTTACCGGAGAGCGCTGCCCACAATATACGCTACTCTTTCTCCGCATTATTCTTTTTACATTAACTTAATAATACTGATATCGAAGAGCAAGATAGCTCTAAGGTTCCATATCTTTTTCCTAGAGAAGGAGAAAAAAGCCTCGCGGGGTAAGCTCATCCAACTGGACTGACACAGCTAAAATGGTGGGTTAGAAACTGGTTTTGAAGTAATAAGTAATAAGTAATAAGTAATAAGTAAGATACAAGTAGAACTTATCACATCGGTTATAATGCCTATAAATCTATATCTACTCATCACTCATTACTCATCACTCATTACTCACCGTTCGCCCATTTGAAAACGAGTTAGAGAAATTGTCACGAGGGAATAGGGATTCCAGGCTACAGTCAAGTTGCTTGACAAATAGTCATAAATGTGTATTTGCAATTGTATGCGATCGCACAGTAGATCCCTGACTTCTTCTATCGGTTTATCAAGTTAATCACGGTTGGAACTAAGAAGTCGGGGATCTTGAGAACCTAGGAAAGATGGAATTAAGTGAGCATAGCTGCGGTAGGGCGAGTTTTGATTCCAATATTCGGGTTAAATAGCCTAAGTTATTGCATTTGGCGACAACTTTAATACAAAATCCGCCCTAACGATAACCTGGGAATAAAAAACTGGGAATTGGGGAATTGATTGTACTAACCGGGAACATATTGGGCGGGTTTTGATTCTAACATTCAGGTCAAATGGGATAGGTTATCCCTAAACCCGCCCCTACGATACTCTATAGGTGCGCAGCTTCTCCATTGTCCGTAATCTTAACAAAAAATAACAGCAAACACAATAAAAAATTTAGAATTTAGAATACATTTATGTAAATCTTGTAGGGGTTGGTTTCGAGTCACCCTTATCGTATTTGGCGACAACTTTAATACAAAAACTGCCCTAACGATTTTGTCAAGCAACTTGACCGTAGCCTGGAATACCCATTCCCTCGTGACAATTTCTCTCACTAGTTTTCAAATGGGCGAACGGTGAGTCATTACTCATTACTTCGTATTCCACATTTTTAGGTGTGTCGCGCCACGACTGAACCGACACAGCTAAAATGTTAGAATAGATTTTGGCTCAAACAGAAATTTACAAGAAAAGCTTTCGATTCCTATTTCACTATTTTAGGTGTGTCACGCCAGTACTTTAGTCGTGGGATTTCACGTAATTAGACCTTTGTTCTTTGTACTAATAATAAAGCAGTTAGCGGCTATCCTTTTCCGCGTCTCCGCGTCTCCGTGTCCGGTGCGTCAGTCAAAACTAGCATTCTCAGATGCCTATAAGCTTATCACTTCTGAGGCCAAGAAATATTAGGATGACTAGCAAGGAAACTGGCAACCGCTGCTGCTCCGTAGCGATTCAGATGGCTAGGATCGGCAAAATATTGATTTTGGTTTAGCCACAGCCTGCCCATATCAATAAACGTCAAGCCTGTTTGCCCCCGCATCAACTTCTCAAACTGTACCTCACGTCTCGATCGCTCCCAATCCAAATAGTTTTGGCTAACGGGTAAATTAACTAATACCAGGGGAACTTGTTGCTGCATAGCAAATGCCCTAACTGAGTTGAGAGCATTCCATTGGGGACCAGAAAAACTAAAGGGTTGGTAATCCCCATCATACAAACCTGCTACTCGCGGATGAGTCTGATAGTAGGTACTGGGGTTGAAACGACTCTCCAATGGTAGGAAGCCGTTGGCATCAATGGCAACAGTACTATAACTATTGTCAGGGGCATTCTTGACTAATGTCAGTCGCTGGGGAGTGGTTGTGCCAGTTAACTGAGTTAAGAGTAGTAGTTCAGGAGAGGAGGGTTCGGGATTGCTGGAAGTCTCGAAGGGAACTCTTGCTATCCGCCACTCTTCGGAAGTATTACTAGAATTAGCTACATTTGCCGAAGTCTCTGACTTCTCTGTAGTCGTTTGGGAAATAGTGGAGTCGGGAATTGCTCCACAATCTTGGTTAACTTCAGGTACAGTTGGAGGCAGTGTCGGACGATTTCCTGCCATCACCATTTGGTATCCTGGAGATGAGGCTAAATTTTGGTAAGTACGGTCTACTCGTCCACTATTAAAGGAGCGTACCCCATCTGCCCAGATAATGAGTTTTGGTAGTTGTTCTGTAGTCAACAGTTGCCGCAATTGGAAGGCAACCATTTGACCAGTTGCACCATTAATGCCAAAGTTAAATACCTTGAGATTGCCTTTACCTTGATTTGCTAACTGTCCCTCTAGTTGTCTGGGGTCAACTCCTACTAAAGCGCGAGAGCTACCCACAATCAAGACATCTGGGGGGCCAACCGTAGCGATATAGGATAAATACAGTAGTAGCTGTTCGTCAAAAATCTGGTTATTAAAACTAGCAAAAGGCAGGGATGGAGGAGTAGAAGAGGCTTTTTTTTGAGCTAAATTCAGCGCTTTGAGATACTCTACTACTTTTTTTTGGGCAAAAGCTCGTTTAGGACTATTCTGAGGTACTGCTTGCATCCCCTCGATCGCTTGTACCCATCTTAAGACAACTAAATCCCAATCTTGTTGTGATTGAGCGGTTTGGGCAAGGGTTGCTGCACTGTTGGCTTTGCTAATTCCCTTGGTAAAAGGACTAATTGGGGGACAGACGGAGGGAGGGTTTTGCCCGTTAGCCACCACATTGCGGGTGTTGGCATTGTTGTTGATGTTAAGCTTTGGCAGTGAAGTTTGGGAACAGCCTGTGGCAACTAAGAGTAAAGCGATGGTAGCTGCACTGTTGAGTGGCAAGGAGAGTTTTGGCATAATGCGATCGCCTGTTTTGGAAGTAATGAATAATTAACAATGAAAATTAATAATTAATAATGCTAATTAAATTGTGTATATCGTAGGGGCGGGTTTAGCGATAATTTAGACCATTTGACCCGAATATTTCTTTCAAAACCCGCCCAACAACATCCCCAGGTTAACGCAACCAATCCCCAGCTCCCCCAACCCCATAGGCATTTTGAATTTTGAATTTTGAATTCCGCGAAGCGGTACTAGCCTGTATAAGCAAATACAGATAGAGTGACAAAAAGGTCATTGAAGTCGCGATCGCCTGCATTTGCCCCTCCATCATTCGTGATGAAAGAGTAACGGTGCAAGAAAACTTCACCTTTTTCAACAATGGTGTCTTCACCTACTAGTATGCCAGAACCCTCTGTTAGGGTAACTGTGTAGGTTCCATCTCCTCCTGAGGTAAAGCTACCTCCACCGACATAAGTAAAGACTCCACCACTCCTGCTGCTGCCAGAAGCAGAGAATACTTCATTGCCGCTAGAATCAACAATCTTTACTGTTTGATTACCACCTGATTGAGCAAAGGCAGCAACTGTTACTAACTTGCCGCTGGGGTCAATACTAATTTGTTGTGGACCGGTGACAGCACTAGGCATAATACACTTAGATTCTTAATTTTTGCCTTATAAAGGATGCACTTTTAGCCCGCCGTAGTCTACTGAATTTGATAAATTGTAATATATATAGCAGTTCGCTCTGGTATCGTTACAAGTTTGGCTGATTCGGGAATTGGGAATTGGGAATTGGGAATTGGGAATAGAAAATACGAAGTTTTATTGATAGTTGTAAATACACTAGCGCGAGGCGCTATAGCTTCTCATTTTATAGATTAATTTTTCTTTACTAAAACTTCATGGAGCGTCGCTATTATCGCCTAAGTCTTAGTGATACTTCCTGACTTAATCTCAAACCTTTGATAAGCCCTAATTGGGGTTTGCTTCAGGAAGTCCTCTTGAGAAGAGTTTATATGCGCACATTTTCTCCATTATTAATGATAATAGCAAAAAATAATCTCTTTTACAATCAATCAAGAGCGAATCCACTGGCAGGATGCCAGTTCCACGGATGTTAGATTAATTCGATGTTGGGTAACATATATTAACCCAACCCATGAAACTGGAGTTATTTTATATTAGCCAGTAAAGTCTGCAATAACTGTAACTGATGATGCTGAGCTGTCATCTTTAATGGTTCTGTAGTAACTGGAAAATTAATTATTTTAGCTACAGCTTCCTCATATTCCTGTAAAGTCGTGAAAGCTTCTGTACTGAAATGGGTAAGATATTCCTTGGCTGCTTCCTCATAAACTTGGGTAACTTGTTGGGAAGTAGGGGTAGTTGATAAGTTTTGCTGTGGTTGCTTCTGTCGGGATTTTTTAAAGATATAGCTTGCTCCCCCTGCCACTGCTGCACCCACCGGTCCTCCTAAAGCCCAACCAATTCCCGTAGCAACTGCTACCGGAGTAACACTGCTGGATTGCTGGGTAACAGGAGGTGGTGGAGGGGTATCAACTTGGGGAGTTTCCAGAAAATCAATAGCTAGCGCTGTAGGAGATTGCTGCTCAAAAAATTCACAGGCTTTAGTAACCCAATCGACAATTGCTTGTTGATAATCTCTGACTTCTTGCTGGAATTGTCCAGTTTCTTGGGTACTAAATTTACCTTGTTGCAGTGCTAGAGCCATTTCTGATTGATAGCGCTCTAATAATTTGGGTAAATACAACCAACTCTGGAAATCCGAAACACTGGCTCTGAAACCTTGTTGAATCAGTTTTTGGGCTTTTTGTTTGAGCTCCAACTTAGCATGATGTTTCTCTTGCAGAGCGACTATTTCAGTAGATACTTCCTCGATTTTAGCTTCAAGAGCTTGCTGAAGCTGAGGAGCGATCGCGAGCACCCTGGGTAAACGAATTGCCGTCTTTTCTTGCTGTGCTGCCACAATTGTTTGTAAGGCTGATTCAAAGGTAGCAAGTCCGGTAGTTTGAGCAGCAGCAGTATCTCCTTTAAGTCTGGCTCTTAAAGCTGGAAGGGCATCAACTCGATAAAGATTACTGACATTCTGGGGTAATTTTGCCCGAAAGCTTTCTGCGACAAATCGGAGACGATGGTAAACTTCTTTTTGGTCTTCTGGTGCTAATAAGTTCAGGAAATTAACGACAAAAACCACAGTTTCAATACCCCGGTCCAGCAACCAATCCCTCAAGTTTTCCCGTTCACCCAAAGTCATTAGTTGGCGACAATCTAGTACCTGAACTACTAAATCTGCCGTTAGTAATTGCTCTCGCACCAAAGTGTTTTGGGCTTGTTGATCATTAGTTCCCGGTAAATCGAGAAATTCGACTCCAGTTTGCAAGAAGGGATGGGAGCAGTACACTGTTACCTCGGTAACATCACTGCGCATACATCTTTGGTTATCCAGAATAGCGTATTGTTGGAGCAGCTCTGTACCCTTTTCCCTAATTTCTGTGCCGTCTGTTAGGGTAATGTGGCTACTTAGTTCTGCTCCATAGCGGACATGAATGGCTGCACCTGTAGTAGGAACCAAATCAATAGGTAAAGTAAGTTTACCTAACAGAGCATTGAGCAGAGTTGACTTACCATAATTAAAGGGACCAAAGACAGCAATCCGAAAACCAGGATTCTCAAAATAGTCGCAGATAGTGACTACATCTCGATAAAGCTGGGAATTTGGCTCCAATCCCAGCACACCTAAAGTTGACCTCAGATTACTGATAAGATTAGGGTTAACTTCCTGCTGTTGTCTATCCATTGGCCTAGTTGTAGGGGCAGGTGGGTGAGCGAAAAAAAGGGTGGGGAGCGGAGGAGCGGAGGAGCGGAGGAGCGGAGGGGCGGAGGAGCGGAGGGGCGGAGGAAGAAGAGAGAACTGATAATTTTTGGATACAAAGCTCAAGAAATCCCAACCAAAATTTCGTTCACCCGGGGCAGGTTTACCAACAAGAATTAATATCAAGTTCGGTTGAATACTTACACTTCGCTTGCAATAAGGCAA
>JAAHHL010001420.1 GCA_010672185.1 Caldora sp. SIO3E6
TGAGACTAAGGGATTAAAAGAAGAGTAACACCTTCCCCTCAGACCTGAGATTAACTAGGTAAAATTAATCTCAATAATAGTTTGCGTAAATAATACGCAAACTATGTTTTTTTTGTCCAAAGTCCAATTAATTATCAATTATCAATTATCAATTGGTAAATATTGAGTTAACTAAAATTGCCGCTTGGGTGCGATCGCGTAAGTTCAACCGACTTAAAATATTGGTAACATGGTTTTTCACCGTCTTCTCGGTAATATGAAGTTCCTGAGCAATCTCGCGGTTGCTGGCCCCCGTGGCAATCAACTGCAAAATTTCCTGTTCTCTCGGAGTTAGCTCTTCCCAGCCAGGGGGAGGACTAGGAGTAGGATTACGGATTTGAGACATCACTTTTTTACCTAGTCCTGGTCCTAGATGAGTGTACCCTTTATGTACGGCATGAATGGCTTGGGCTAACTCTTCTGGAGGGGTATCCTTAAGTAAATATCCAGCTGCACCATACTGTAGCGCTTGGGTGAGGTACTGATCATCATCAAAGGTAGTTAACACTAGCACTTTAGTGTTCGGAAAATGCTGGGAAATTTCCTTGGTTGCTGCAACCCCATCCATAACAGGCATCCGAATATCCATTAACACCACATCTGGCTGTAAGGTTTCCACCAAATTAATCGCAGTTTGTCCATTGTCTGCTTCTCCCACCACCTGCAAAGTCTTTTCTAACTTCAACAGTGCTTTTAAACCGCGCCGAATCAGACTTTGGTCATCTACTAGTAGAATGCGAATCATAACTGAAGATGTTGGATTTACTTTCTTCTTCTCATATTATGTCCGGTTGAATACTTACACTTTAGTGGAAAAAAGCCAGAGAATTGTGTGGTTGTCAATTAATCTACGAATTTCATTTGTTTGGATCGTGGAAAAGCAGTCAACAATTTTGAGAATTTTAAGAATGTCAAAACTGGAAAAACTACAGCTACTACTAGAACTGAAACTGGCAAGGCTACTATCGCAGCAACAGTAAATATCAAAACTAAGATAATGGAAATTGTTCTGTGAAGGGCTGCTTGAATTAGTTCGTTCACTGGTAATACTCGTAAGCTTCCTTGATTACTCGTTACTTAGTAAGATAACAATTTTATTGCCTTAACTTGATAAAGCTTTAATCAAGAATTTGTTTTGTTTCGATGAAGTTACGCCCAGTTCCCCCAGCTTCCTTGACAAGGACATTTTTGTATAGCGCTTCGCGCTGGTGTATTTACAAATATCAATGAAACTTCGCATTTTCTATTCCCAATTCCCAATTCCCAATTCCCGAATCAGCCAAACTTGTAACGATACCAGCGGGAACTGCTATAACTTGTGACCAATAATTAAGGGCGTATGCCAATACTGCTCGGATAAGCTCGAATCCCTCTCCCTCGCTTTCTTTCCTCCCACACCTCCCACACTCCCCACACTCCCCACACTCTCTTAACCGAGCAGTATTGGCATCCTTCCTGCTTGTCGCCCATCTAGTAGTGCTCTTTATCCTCACTATCGGCAAAATTAACTTTTTCATAAATATCTTGCAAATTAAGCTGAAATTCGATTGAACTTAATTCCAGAACTGCCTCTGGGGATGTGTGCTCACTTAATAACCACTGATTATCAAGATTTTTGGCATATTGCATCACATGATACTTTGTTTGGTCAATTAAAATATATTCTTTAAACTCCGGAATTGACCGATAATAAATAAACTTATCTCCCAAGTCGTAATTCTTAGTTGATTTGGATAATACTTCAACAATCAACGAGGGATTCATGACTGTGGTTGTTCCTGTTCCTGTATAAATCGGTTCTCCTTCAATAACCATCACATCAGGATAAGTGTACTGACGATAACGAGGTATCCATAGTCGTACATCACCAATATAGATCTCGTAATCTTGCCCTCTTAAACCAAACTTCAAGTTTGCAGCAAAATTTAAAGCAAGCTTATTATGATTAGTCGTCCCACCCGTTACCGGTACAATTTCTCCATCACGATATTCATTCTTATACTCCGCTGTCTCCTCTAGTTCTAAGTATTCTTCTGGCGTGTAA
>JAAHHL010001421.1 GCA_010672185.1 Caldora sp. SIO3E6
TAGTCATTGTGTTTTAAGTCTATCACCTAAGTTGTGGGGGCGGTTTAGTATAGTAATTGTAGCTAGAACTTAAAAACTCTGCGATCGCTCCTTTTTGGGCCTGAAAGTGCTTAAAAGCAAATCTATAGGACTAAGTCCCAAAGCTTCAAACCCTTATCAATCAAGGACATAAGTGCTTAAAAGCAAATCTATAGGACTAAGTCCCAAAGCTTGAAAACCTTATCAATCAAGGATATAAGTGCTTAAAAACAAACCGAAGTTAGCTGGATAGGGTAATTTGCCCGGAGAACATTCGACTTGATGAGGTCTTTCCCACCCAGAAATGAAATCGAGTGTTATAAAGTATGACTTAGCCTATCATTACATAAGAGATAAACATGGTTACTCTAGAAAATCTAGAGCAATGGTTGCTTGCTCCCGCAGAAACAGAGCAGCTTGAATTCAAGGAAGCTAAACAGCAATACGATAAAACTCAACTTTTACGGTACTGCGTGGCTTTAGCTAATGAAGGGGGTGGTCATCTAGTCCTCGGTGTCACCAATAAACCTCCTCGAACTATAGTAGGGACGCAAGCATTTCCATCTCTAACTTCTCTAAATGCCATTAAAGCTCTAATTGTTGATAAGCTTAGATTTCGAGTAGAAGTTACAGAGTTAAACCATTCCAATGGTCGGGTATTAGTTTTTGAAATACCCACCCGTCCCGTAGGGCAAGCATTCACTTTTGATGGCGCATATTTAATGCGAGCGGGTGAAGGCTTGACGCCAATGACACCGGACATGCTCAAGCGAATCTTTGCTGAAGACCAGCAGGAATGGTTTTCCCAATCCGCCCGATCTGATGCTAGCTCTGATGATGTCATTGCTCTTCTTGATACCCAAACATATTTTGAGCTACTAGAAATACCCTATCCAACAAGTCGTGATGCTGTTTTGGCTCGATTGCAAAGTGAAGATTTAATTAAACAGACATCTCAAGATTGGATAATCACAAATCTGGCTGCTATTCTTCTTGCAAAAAAGCTAGATGCCTTCTCTTCCAAATTGGCTCGTAAAGCTCCTCGTATAGTTATTTACGAAGGCATAAACAAACTCCAAACGCGCGATGATAAGACAGACAATCGTGGCTATGCAGTCGGCTTTGAAGGTTTGGTCAATTTCGTTCATTCAGCAGCACCACAAAATCGCTTCATCGAAGAGGTAATGCGGGAAGAAGTTAAGATGTTCCCCAAACAGGCACTTAGGGAGTTAATTGCTAACGCACTGGTGCATCAAGATTTTCTAGCTACAGGTGCTTCAGTGATGATCGAGATGTACAGTGATCGGATTGAGATTTCTAATCCCGGTATTCCTCCAATTCAAGTAGAACGCTTTATTGACGAATATCGTTCACGCAACGAACAACTCGCCGACCTCATGCGTCGCTTTGCTATTTGTGAAGAAAAAGGTAGTGGTATTGACAAAGTCGTGAATGCAGCAGAGATATTTCAACTACCAGCACCAGATTTTCGGGTTGGCGAGACACGCACTACATCCATTTTATTCGCCCATCAAGATTTTTCCGATATGAGTAAATCAGATCGAATTCGAGCTTGCTATCAACATTGCTGTCTGCAATATGTTAGTAGTCAGCAGATGTCGAACCAGACTCTACGAAAGCGATTTGGCTTTGACGAGTCAAAGAATGTCCTGGTTTCTCAAGTGATTGGGGCTACCAAGGAAGCGGGCTTAATCAGAGCAGATGACTCTGCTTCTACCTCGACTCGCTATGCTCGTTACCTCCCTTTTTGGGCGTGAAAGTGCTTAAAAGCAAATCTATATGACTAAGCCTCAAAGCTTCAAACCCTTATAAATCAAGGATATAAGTGCTTAAAAGCAAACCGAAGTCAGCTGGATAGGGTAATTTGCCCAGAGAACATTCGAGTGTTTTACAGTGTTGATACGGAATCATCGCTAGCTGACGGGGTGACAACTATGGCTATAATGTATATTTAATGAGAGTTGCAGCTCTGTTACCTCGTTTATAATTAGGTCTTTTATGAGGAGAAAGACTCATTAAAGATTCAGCTATTTTTTCAAAA
>JAAHHL010001422.1 GCA_010672185.1 Caldora sp. SIO3E6
TGATGGCTTTTGGGAAAACGTCTTTCGTTACCCCCGCTATATGATTAGCATCATTTTCGGTATTTTTTACTCCGTCTTCCTTTGGTTGAAGCCCCTTCTGAGTCGTCCTGTAACTGCGATCGCACTTATCTTGATGGTGGTGGCAAGCTTCTTGTTCATTACTTTTACCCTCCGCGCCATGCTGGGGTTGAGTTCGGTGTGACATCCTCCTACACCGTAATCAAAGATTACGGTGTAGGCTTCCAAAGCTCACGATTTGGCATTCCTAGTTGGCATTCCTAGTGGGACTTATAGCCTCCCCCTTTCCCCCACCAAAAGTTAAACTAGAACAATCAATTGCCCATACTGTTAACAAGGGGGCGTTATGGCTACAAATCGCCGTATTTCTCGGGTGTCTTCCCTGATTAAGCAGGAAGTCAGCCAAATGTTGTTCAGCGATATCAAAGATGACCGTGTCGGTGCTGGGATGGTGAGCGTCACTAATGTGGAAGTTTCTGGTGACCTCCAACATGCCAAAATCTATGTGTCAATTTATGGCACTGATGAGGCAAGAACAGAAACTATGGCAGGATTAGAGTCTGCCACAGGTTATGTCCGTAGGGAATTGGGTAAACGCATTCGCTTACGCCGTACACCAGAGGTTAAGTTTATTGAAGACAGAGGTCTAGAACATGGTGATCGCATGATGGAATTGCTCAATCAGCTCTCTCAAGAGCGCCAGAGCAAAGAACTCAATACTGCTCTATCTGAACAGGAAGATTAATTGAGTTCGCCGTATTGTATACTGAGCTCGCCTGTGAAAGGAGTAATTCTTGAATTGCCCTTCTGGGTTAGCTAACTGCTAGGCAATTGTTGCGAGGTTTTTCTCTAGTCCCATGGGATCAATGCTAGGAAATTTATCAGGGTCAAGCTCTCTACCTAATTTAGACAATCTCTCCCTAGAAGAACAGGTAGCCCAAATGGTAGTAGTTAGGGCATCTGGCTACTTATTTGACCACCAAATTCAGTACCCAGATTGGGAACCTCCAGCCAAGCAACTACAGCATTGGTTGCAGGATCTAGGTGTTGGTGGAGTGGTTTTGGTGGGAGGCAGTGCTGGGGAAGTTGCTATTAGGTCGCAACAACTGCAAAACTGGGCTCAAGTCCCTTTACTCATTGCTGCCGATATCGAAGAAGGGGTAGGTCAACGGTTTACCAGTGCTACCTGGTTTCCTCCACCTATGGCAATTGGAGCAGTTGCAGCTAAAGATGACCGGAAAGCACAGCTGTATGCGACTCAAATGGGAGCCGTCACAGCTCAGGAAGCCTTAGCAATTGGTATTAACTGGATATTTGGACCGGTAGTTGATGTCAACAACAATCCCCAAAACCCGGTGATTAATGTCCGGGCATTTGGGGAAACCTCAGCAATCGTCAGTCAATTAGCTACCAGCTTTATCCAGGGCGCTCAACAGTATCCAGTATTAACTACTGCTAAGCATTTCCCTGGACATGGAGATACGGCAACAGATTCCCATCTAGAATTGCCTGTAATACCTCATTCCCTCTCACGGCTAGCGGAAGTCGAATTACCTCCCTTTGAAGCCGCAATCGCTTCTGGGGTAGATGCGGTGATGACAGCTCACCTGTTGATTCCTGCTTGGGATGAGCAATATCCTGCCACCTTATCTAGAAAGGTGCTGACTCAGTTGCTGCGGGAAAAGTTGGGATTTGAGGGATTGATTGTCACCGATGCCTTAGTGATGGGAGCGATCGCCAATCAATATGGTGCCGATGAAGCCCCAGTCATGGCAGTGGAAGCAGGTGCAGATGTGGTGGTGATGCCGGTGAGTCCAGAAGGAACAATTCAAGCTATATGTCAGGCTGTAGAAGAAGGGCGCATTTCACGAGAGCGCATTCGGGTATCGGTAAAGCGTATTTGGCAAGCTAAGGCTAAGGTCTTTGGAGAATTAGGGGCAAAAGCCGACATCGAATCTGATTCGGAAAAAACCCTAACTTCAAGTTCTGTGCTCCAACTATCCCAACCATCTGCCTTAACGACAGTAGCCAATATTCTCCAAGATTCTCAGAAAATTGGTGG
>JAAHHL010001423.1 GCA_010672185.1 Caldora sp. SIO3E6
TTCACTAGATGACTCATATCAATCGGCTCAAACATCTTCAGTCCACTTTAAGTGGACTTGAGCTATTAGCAAGGAACTTAAGGATACTGTGGGTCAATTAAGCGAGGGGTTAGACCCCTCATGTCTTTCAATTCCTGAATTGGCAAGACTTTTCGCCCTTTGTGCCTCACGTATTAACCTAACCCCCCAACCCCCTTCCCTACAAGGGAAGGGGGAGCCGGAAAGCCCCTCTCCTCTTAGGGGAGGGGTTTGGGGAGGGGTCAGACCCCCCAGTCGATTCGCCCACAGTATCCTTAAGTTCCTTGTGAGGCATGAGTCTTGCGTTAACTTGACACCAATGGCAATGCTTGCGCCCCTACTGTTGCCTGCTCCCTACTCCCTATTACCAAAAAAAACAGGGTAGCTGTAATAGCTACCCGGAGGATTCTTCTGTTTGGTCAAACAAGTCTGATGGTTAGAGTCGATACTTCTATTAAACCATTGTCAACTAACAGATTAGGCAGTGACAGCTTTCTTTGCTACCGCAGTTAACTCACCACTAGCATACTTAGCAGCGAATTCATCTAGAGGAATCTGCTTAATGGTGCTAGCATTACCGGCAGTACCAAACTGCTGATAACGATCCAAGCAAACCTGCTTCATGTACTTGATAGAAGGCTTGAGGAAGTGACGGGGGTCAAAGTTCTTGGGATCTTTAACAGCAGCTTCCCGGATAGCGGCGGTGATTGCCAAGCGGTTGTCGGTATCGATATTTACCTTACGAACACCACTCTTAATACCCTTTTGAATTTCTTCAACAGGTACACCGTAGGTTTCGGGGATAGCACCGCCATACTGGTTGATAATGGCAATCAGATCTTCCGGTACAGAGGAAGAACCATGCATTACCAAGTGGGTGTTAGGTAAGCGGCGATGAATTTCTTCAATCCGGCTGATAGCGAGAATTTCACCAGTGGGTTTGCGGGTGAACTTGTAAGCACCGTGGCTGGTACCAATAGCAACAGCCAAAGCATCTACCTGAGTGCGCTCAACAAACTCAACTGCTTCATCAGGATCAGTTAAGAGTTGATCCTGAGACAGTTTACCTTCTGCACCGTGACCATCTTCCTTGTCACCCATACCAGTTTCTAGGGAACCCAAGCAGCCGAGTTCTCCCTCAACACTAGCACCAACAGCATGAGCAACTTTCACTACTTCAGCAGTGACATTGACGTTGTACTCAAAGCTAGCTGGTGTTTTAGCATCTGCTTCCAAGGAACCATCCATCATAACGCTGGTGAATCCGTTGCGAATAGCAGAGTAGCAGGTGGATGGAGCATTGCCATGATCTTGGTGCATAGCAATGGGTAGATGGGGATAGGTTTCTACTGCTGCGGTAATTAAATGACGCAGGAAGTTTTCCCCTGCATACTTACGAGCACCTCGAGAAGCCTGCAAAATCACTGGACTATCTGCTTCATCAGCAGCCTGCATAATTGCCAGGATTTGCTCCATATTATTAACGTTATAAGCTGGAATGCCGTAGCCGTTTTCAGCTGCATGATCCAGCAGCAGCCGCATAGGTACGAGCGCCATAGATAGTCCTCCTAAATTTTCGTTTGTTGTCAGTTAGTTGTTTTTTAAGACAAACTTAATTCTTCTTACAACAATCTTAAGATATTTTACCAAATTATAAGCAATTATATCTAAATATTTTAGAATGTATCTTCATATATAGGGTTGAGCACCCTGATATCATGCCAGGTTGAAGACCCTCGGTTAGGACTGACACGGGGACGCGGGGACGCGGTGACGCGGTGAAGTTTTTCTTATGGGCAATTATGCCGACATGATATGAGCTATCGGATTATGGGATTTTTATAGTTCATTTGTACTAAAAAGTCTTCCCTTCTGGCAAGGGAAGACTAATTTTCTCCAAGAAGGGATTGAGGTAACGGAATTATGCAAGCAGGGGCGTCCCTTGAGGTATTGAGTTCTTATCAATATAAGAAGTTACTGGTAATTGCGGAAGTTTATCGTCAGCAAAAATCAATGTATGAGAAGAAAACCCAGAGAATCGATGACAGA
>JAAHHL010001424.1 GCA_010672185.1 Caldora sp. SIO3E6
AGGGATTTTCCACAACAATGCCAGCTTTTTGAGCCCATTTGATACATTTCCTTGTACAATACTTGGCTTATTAACAGCTGAAATCCTTGTCACCGCATAGCTTGCACACTAATTCTCCCAAGCCCTAAATACTAAAAGCGATCGCCCAATTCCCAATAGTGACAAGTTAAGCGATCAGCTACGCTGGTGCTGAAAGCAATCGCGCATTTTGTCAACTCCCATATATGGTATTTAGGGCTAAAAAAGACCCTATATATGGAAAGACCCAAAGGGTCAGCAAAATATATATTCCCAATTCTCAATTCTCAATTCTCAATTCCCAATTCTCAATTCTCAATTCCCAATTCCCAATTCCCAATTCCCAATTCCCAATTCCCAATTCTCAATTCTCAATGAAAATAATCTTCTTCGGTACTCCCCAATTTGCTGTACCCTGTTTAGAGGGATTGTTAAACCATCCCGAATTTGAAGTGTTGGGTATAGTGACCCAACCAGATAAGCGTAGGGGACGGGGTAATAAGGTAACATTCTCTCCAGTAAAAGCAGTTGCTCTAGAATATCAACTACCAGTCTGGCAGCCACAACGAATAAAAAAGGATGTTCCAACCCTGACTCAACTTAGACAACTAACGGCAGATGTGTTTGTTGTTGTTGCTTATGGGCAAATCCTCTCCCAGGAAATTCTGGATATGCCAAAGCTAGGTTGTGTGAATGTTCATGGCTCAATTTTACCTCAATATCGAGGAGCCGCTCCTATTCAGTGGTGCTTGTACCATGGGGAAACGGAAACTGGCATCACGACGATGCTGATGGATGCGGGGATGGATACCGGAGCAATGCTGTTGAAAGCTTATACACCAATTGGATTATTCGATAATGCTCAGCAGTTGGCACAGACTCTGACTAATTCAGGAGCAGATTTATTGGTAGAGACACTCCTGAAATTGGAGAGCCAGGAAATTCAACCAATTCCTCAAGATGAATCCCAGGCAACTTATGCACCGCTAATTCAAAAGCCTGATTATGCTTTAGATTGGTCTAAGGCTGCGATCGATTTACATAACCAAATCAGAGGATTTGTCCCTAACTGTGTAGCGTCATTGCGGGACAAATCTCTCAAAGTTATCCTTACTGCTCCTTTGAGTACAGCTTACTTATCCCAGTTGCCCCCAGAGTTAAGTATATCTGAGCAGGAATTCTCCTCTTTAGTTGCTAATTCCGGTCGTCCCGGAGAAATAATGAGTATTATTAAAGGAGTTGGTCCGTTGGTGCAAACTGGTGAGGGATTGTTGCTCTTGCGAGAAGTGCAGCTGGCAGGTAAACGGATTCAGTCGGCTTGGGATTTGGTGAATGGAATGCGTTTGACTGTGGGAGAAGTTTTGGGAAATGGTTAGGTAGTACCACCAATTTGATTTTGACAGGTTGTTCTTTCTCCGCGTCTCCGCGTCTCCGCGTCTCCGCGTCTCCGCGTCTAGCTACTAGGGAATTCTGAAGCTGAAGGTTCGTAGAAGCGGCAAGTATCACAAGGTCCTTCTGGATTAACGGCGCAACGAATTAATTCAGAGTTAGCATTAAAGTGACAATTTGCATCACCAATTACCCAACGCCCTGCAATCAGACTTTTTTCCTTGGGGCGTTGGGCTGCCTTAACGTAAAGTGCTACTTTGTGTAATCGATAGCTTCCGAATTTTAGATGATAGCGATGGCGGCGCTCTAAAACTGCGTAGGTTTTGCCTTGATAGTCTAAATAGTTACCCGGTTGCGGTGTCCAATCAAGTTGGATATTCCCTAAGGATTGACGTGGGTTCATCAAAATAAGCTCTGCTGGTACAGAATCTAGCTCCATAGTATCAATGTGATGCTGACTACATTTTGGATGGTAGCGCGATCTGATGCTTTAGTGCATTTGACTTCAGCTAATCCCGCAGGAGCCTCACGTCTCACCCCGATAGGGGGAGCGTCAGAGGAATGCGGGTCAAAGAAGGGGGTTCGATGCCCCCTTCTTCTTCCATTTTCATGGGCGTATGTCCGCAGATAGTCTCACTCATACATCATTCTGTGTTCG
>JAAHHL010001425.1 GCA_010672185.1 Caldora sp. SIO3E6
TCCTACATCTAAGAGGTAAAACTGGGACTATCGGTAGTACTTTTACTCTCGTTGATGGGTTTTCGAGCTTTTTTACCCCAAATCTCTGCCTATTTTAATCAATGGGGTTTGAACAACTATATTGCTGGTAAATGGTCAACTGCTGGAACAAAAACACTACGCTGAAGCTAAGACTAATCTTAAAGAAGCTATTAGCCTGGATAATACCGAAAATCCCCAAGCTTCTGCCTACTGTTTGTTAGCTCAGGTTCTGGAAGAGAAAGATACTTCTAAAATCCCACTGATGGAATGGGAAAATTGTCTGAGATATGCTGATCCACGTTATCCAGAGGAGTATGACTGGATCGAGCAGGCGCGTCAACGGTAGATAAGGAAAAACCGTAGCGATCGCACCTTTTTTGTGGTATTATTTCATCATGGAAAAATGTGTCCGCATGTAGGGGCGCACCGACGTGCGCCCTCCTCCAGATACCTTACAACCTGCACCAGATTCTTAATAATCCAGGCAAAAAAGGAACAAAAATACGAATCCCATCTTCCTCCTCATTTCCCTTTCTTCAATTAGAACGACAAATCATAATCATCAATCAAACCTGATTGGGTATAGCACGTCGTAAATATACTGATAAGGGCGCACGTCGGGATTAGGGCGCACGTCGGGATTAGGGCGCACGTCGGGATTAGGGCGCACGTCGGGATTAGGCGCACGTCGGGATTAGGGCGCACGTCGGTGCGCCCCTACGGGGTGGCTGGAAAATGAGTCGAAGAATCCGGATAACTATCAACTTTACCTGTAAGTTTTGGTGTATTCATACCATAGAGATAGTCCATCCGTGGTACAGCCAAAGAAGCCAATTTCCTTCGCTCTCACCCTAATACTGACAACACTTACTTGGGGGAGCAATAGTCTTTTAGCGATCGCAAAACCAACTCGAGCCAATCTTGCCCGTTCTAAGCATAGGATTGTTGAAGCAACGGGTAGGGTGGAAGTACAGCGGGAAGGATCTTCCCGTTTTAATACAGTTACGGTTCGCGCAGAATTACGTCCTGGTGACTTGATCAAACCAGCATCAGGAGTAAGGGTAAGGGTTCTGTGTCATGATGGCAGGACTAGGAGTAAAGTTATTCAGCAAAGCTTAGTAGTTCGTTTGCTGATGTTAACCCTGGCTCCTGCTCTAGTATCGCTTCCTGTGACTGTACCACTGACGGCTCAATTTATTGTGGCACAGACTCAAAATTTGCAAGTGGAAGAAGTAGAGCGACTGCTAGAGAAAGCAATGCAACAAACGCAGCATGTGCAATCTCTACAAGCGATAGAAACATTTAAGCAAGCCCTAGTTATAGCGCGACAACTCGAAGCTAGAGAACTCGAAGCAGCTGTATTGTTAGGAATTGGTTTTAACTATGACAATACTGGTCAGCACCAGCTAGCTTTGGATTACTACAACCAAGCTTTGTTCATTTCCCGGGAAGTGGGCAGCCGCTTAGGGGAAGCTACTACCCTCAATAATCTAGGTTTGGTCTACCGAGACATTGGGCAACCCCAAAAGGCACTCAATTACTACAATCAAGCTTTGCCTATTTTCCATGAAGTAGGTGATCGCTCTGGGGAAGCTGACACCCTCAATAATCTAGGTTTTGTCTATCAAGCCATCGGACAACCGGAAAAGGCTCTCGATTACCATAACCAAGCTTTGCCTATTTTCCATGAAGTGGGCGACCGCTCAGGGGAAGCCAGCACCCTCAATAATCTAGGTTTGGTCTACGATGGCATCGGGCAACCCCAAAAGGCTCTGAGTTACTACAACCAAGCTTTGCCTATTCGCCTAGAAGTAGGCGATCGCTCAGGGGAAGCCAACAACCTCAATAATCTAGGTTTGGTCTACAATACCATCGGGGAACCCCAAAAGGCTCTGAGTTACTACAACCAAGCTTTGCCTATTCTCCGAGAAGTAGAGAACCGTTCAATGGAAGCTACTACCCTCAATAATTTTGGTGTAGTCTATCAAGGCATCGGGCAAACCCAAAAGGCTCTGAGTTACTACAACCAAGCTTTGCCTATTTA
>JAAHHL010001426.1 GCA_010672185.1 Caldora sp. SIO3E6
TAACCGCCAAGGCGATTAGGACAAGGGGATGGCAGCCCCTTGTTAACTTGCCTTACCTCCTCCTGCCTCTTTTTGATAATGTACTTCAATAACTGTATGAACATTACCCCGTGGACTAAAATCTCCCTTGATGGTTACTTCTAGGGGTTCACAAATTTCCACAAAATCATCCAAAATCTGATTAACGCTCTCTTCGTGAGAAATGTAGCGATCGCGATAACTATTAATATACAGTTTAATCGCTTTGAGCTCCACTACTCGCTCATCCGGGACATAGGTAATGTAGATGGTGGCGAAGTCGGGATAGCCAGAAAAGGGGCATTTACAGGTAAACTCGGGTAAGGTGATGTTGATCTGGTAGCGACGCCCTACACGAGGATTGGGAAAAGTGATGAGCTTCCCTTCTGCAATCTCCCGTTCGCCGTATTTGATCTCGGAAGTTTGTGGTTCAGATGATGGTTGTTGTTCAGCTAGAGATTGATCCATAATTGCAAGCTAAAATCAATTTAATTCACATTAGACTTAAGCTAGGACACATTTGCTGTTACTTTGTCCTAATCTCCGCGTCTCCGCGTCTCCGTGTCCCCGCGTCAATTTAATTTAGAATGAGGGAGAAGAATTTCACAAATCTATCTTGTCGGCTTCCCAGTCAGGACAATTTTCAGTATCCCAACCGTAGGGATGCATCCCGCAGACAAACAAATTTCCCCCGTAAATTTGACCGTGATAATGACGGCAGCCTACACAAGCGGAATTTTTTTCTGGGGTTGGCTCTACAGGAGCAGTGAAAATTGGCTCCGTTTCAGCCCAAATCTCTTCAAACTCATCATCAAAGACAACAGAAAGCTCGAAAATTGTTTCACACATCTCCTGTAAGTATTGCTCAATCTCCATGCCAATAGTATTTTGTAGCTCATCGGCAATAACATCGACTGCTTCAGTGACTTCAACGAAGAATTCATCTACCATCTCAGGCACTGATTCCAGGATTTCGATAATATTTTTAGATAACTCTTCCATAGGGGAAATTTAGGCAAGGTTAAAGGAAGCAGGGGCGCTTCGGAGCAAATAACACAATTGATTATTTGCGCTTCAACCGACGCAATTCTTCCTGCATGGCTTCCACCTGCTTGCGTAACTCATCTACATTTTCCCCATCCGGTGAGCCGTCGGGAGTTTCTTCTTCATCAGAGATAATCTCAATCCGACGGGGTTCAGCAGCAGGCTCTTTGTCTGTAGCTTTTTCCTGCTCCTGTTGAGCCTGTTGTACCATCTCATCAACTAGCTTACGAGCTTCCTCTGTCGTCAACTCGCCTTTTTCTACGAGCTCATCTACCAATTTTTGGGATTGAGCTCGCAATTCTGACAATGTACCTCCAGCTTTCTCCCCAGCATAGGTGGCTAGACCAACACCGAGGTAAAAGGCTTTTTGAACAATGTTACCAAAACCGCTCATAAAAACTTTGGCTCCAATAATTACCTACTTATTCTATTCTTCTAGGATAACTTGAGTCTGGACTAACTGGGCAGAAGGCAGAAGGCAGGAGGCAGGAGGCAGGAGGCAGGAGGCTCCGAGATTTCAGGTAGGGTTTACCGAATAAGTCCATTGATTCTGGTTTTTAAGTAATAAGTAATAAGTAATAAGTAATAAGTAATAAGTAATAAGTAATAAGCAGTAGTAGGACTTCAGTCCAAAAAGAAGCCAGAAACAAGAGTAATAAGTAATAAATTAAGAATTAACTGCAATTATAACCAACAGAGAAATGTTTTCGTGGTAAATAAGCTACTAACTCCACATATCCTTGCTTATTAACAATCCACCCTGTCGCTTCAACTACTGGCTCCGGAATAATTGGTTCAGCTGGTACTAAAGAGTAAGTAGTTGACTCAGCATTACTAACTGTTGTTTCTCGGGAAAAATCTTGTAAGTCTTGCCAAATAGTTTGACCCCGAATGGTGGTTGTGGGGTCTTCCGGTAATCCGCCTCTACCGGTAATCATAAATTGACTGTTGGCATCAGCAGTGCAGCCTGCGACAATTTGGTCAGTGGAGTCAGTTAAATA
>JAAHHL010001427.1 GCA_010672185.1 Caldora sp. SIO3E6
TCAGCGCTGGAGATATCAACGGTGATGGCATTGATGACCTGATTATCGGAGCGCCTAATGCCGACCCCAACGGTAACAGTGATGCAGGCCAAAGTTACGTGGTGTTTGGCAGCAGCAACGGCTTTAGTTCCAGCCTCGACCTTTCCAATCTTGATGGCAGCAACGGCTTTATCCTCAACGGTATTGCTGTGGGTGACAACTCAGGCATCTCGGTCAGCAGCGCTGGGGACATCAACAGTGATGGTATTGATGACCTGATTATTGCGGCATATTTAGCAGACATCAACTGGAACTTTGAAGCAGGTCAAGACTATGTGGTCTTTGGCAATCGTGCTCCAGAACTCGACCTCAACGGTATCGATGCTGGAATTGACTTTGCTAGCAGCTTTACAGGGGTAGCAGTGTCAGTTGTCGATACTGACCTGAGCCTGAGTGACAACTCCAACGACCTCGTCGGGGTAACAGTGACAATTTCCAATCTCCAAGATGGAGCAGCTGAGTCTCTCAGCGCCGATACCACGGGGACAAATGTCACAGCGACCTATGATTCAGCTACTGGCATCCTCACCTTGTCTGGCACTGATACAGTTGCCAATTACCAACAAGTATTGGGTAGTATTACCTACAATAATATAGCTGCAACTCCTAACACGACAGACCGGATCATTGAGTTTGTGGTGGATGATGGTGCTGCTCACTCCAATACCAGCCAAGTGGCGGCTACTACAGTAACGATGGCCGTTGGCATGAACCTCAACGGTACTCCAGGCAACGATGTCCTCATTGGTGGCAACGGTTCAGACCAACTCTTCGGCAATGCTGGAGATGACCAACTTGAGGGTGGCAACGGTGATGACATGCTCAACGGTGGCACTGGTAGCGATATTTTTGCGATCGCTCAAGCTCAAGGTCACGATACCATTAATGACTTCAGTTTAAACGAAGGCGATCAAATTGGTCTAGCAGGTGGTTTGGACTTCAATCAACTCACGTTCTCCGGAAACCAAATTCTCTTCGGTTCTGATGCCTTGGCAACACTGACGGGGTTTGATACCACGACTCTCACCCAGTCGGATTTTGTTGCTATCTAAAAAATCATTCTGACACTAGGGCGCATGTCGGTCATTGGTGTCAACTTAAAGTGAAATCCTTGCCCCGCCAGTCGTTTAAACGACCGGCTAATAGCTCAAGTCCCAAAAATCTTCAGTCCACAATAAATGGGGAATTGAGAATTGAGATGCGATTAACAGTTATTTGTGATGAAAAACCAACTTACCAAATTATTATCCCTCTTGCTCTGCTATTGGGCATTCCATCTGAGGATTACTCCCGTTGCTGCTCAATCTATCACTCCTGCCGCTGATGGTACGGGGACAATCATTAATCATAATGGCAATACCTATAATATTGATGGGGGAACCCAAGCCGGGGCTAATTTATTCCACTCCTTTGCTGAATTTGGCTTAACTCCCGATGAAATAGCTAACTTCCTCTCTAACCCCCAAATTGATAATATCTTGGGTAGGGTAACTGGAGGAAATCCTAGTGTTATTCAAGGTTTAATTCAACTTACTGAGGGTAATTCTAACCTCTATTTAATGAATCCCAACGGTTGGGTATTTGGGCAGGAAGCCAGTTTGGATGTACCCGGTAGTTTTGCCGCTACCACTGCTACCCGTATTGGTTTTGGAGAAGGATTTTTCAACGCCTATGGAGAAAACGATTTCTCTAATTTGGCTGGAAATCCCACTAGTTTTGTTTTTGATACCGAAACAGGGTTAATACTCAATGAGGGAGATTTAGAGGT
Organism: Caldora sp. SIO3E6; assembly: GCA_010672185.1. Classification (GTDB taxonomy): domain Bacteria; phylum Cyanobacteriota; class Cyanobacteriia; order Cyanobacteriales; family Coleofasciculaceae; genus Caldora. The sequence goes on from JAAHHL010001427.1 coordinate 1,808, forward strand.
AGGGGAAGGGCAATCCCTATGGTTAATTGGCAACAGCGTTATTAGTACCGGAACCCTAGAAGCACCAGGGGGAAATGTTACCATTGCTGCTGTGCCTGGGAATAAGCAAATTCGCCTTTCTCAAGAAGGAATGGTTGTGGAGTTAGTCCTCGATGCTGCTCCTTTAACCGCAGGAGAATATCCCCAGCAAATAGGTTTAAGGGCAGTCGATATTCCTCGTTACCTCACTGGAGGTAATCAGGTAGGTCATGCTAAA
>JAAHHL010001428.1 GCA_010672185.1 Caldora sp. SIO3E6
ACACCGACAGTCTACTAGCCAATAGCTGCATTGTCCGAACCACTCCACGAGAGGGCTCATTCACCATCATCGGTGGAGGCAGCCTACCCTCTCGTCCCGGAGAACCTTCATCCTCCCCCTATCCCACGGGAGTAGTACGCACCATACCCAGCGAAACTCCCCCACGTCCTTGGCAAAAAGGCGACCCAATTGTTGAAGCAACAGGGGTGTATCAACTGCCAGATGGACGGTTAGTAATGGCGCGGGAATGTGATTAGGTGTTAGGTGTGTGGAACTGGCATCCTGCCAGTAGTAGGTGGCAGTAGGGGCGTAGCATTTGGGCGACAATTTAAGTAGACAGACCCAAATATACCTATCCAAATGCTACGCCCAAACCCCTTGCGGCTGAGTGTTTTTCTTCGGAGTATGCATCAACCGACTGCCGTAACACATTTAAAAATGTGGCGAGAGAAACGGGTTTTGAAGTAATAAGTAATAAGTAATAAGTAATAAGTAAGATACAAGTAGAACTTATCATATTGGTTATAATGCCTATACTCTTAACTAACATTCATCATTTCCTCTGCAAGTTCTTCAGATGTATATTGCATAAAATCAACCTGATAACGTGCCAATGCTAAAATAAACTCTTCACGAGTTAAGCCAGCTATTTCCGAGGCTTTACCTTGGGATATTTCACCTAGTTCATACCATTTGACAGCAGCAGCAATCTGCATCTCGCGAACAAATTCATCAGGACTTTTTCGCAAAGCGGAAAATACAGTTTCTGGAAGTTGAATAGAAATAGTTTTCATCGTTAAAAGGCTGGTGTTGGGTTTCGCTTTTGGTAATGTAGGCAAGATTTTGGTCAAAGATTCAACAGTGCTCAACCCAACCTACAGGGGAATGCTATCAGCTAAGGCGATCAGCTTCGCTACTGCCGTAGGCGATCGCATATCGTATCTACCCATACCCCACAGGCGCACACCTATCCCATTATCTATAATAATACCACAAAATTAAGCGATCAGCTTGCACTAGCTTGAACTCTGAGCCAATATTTATTAATGATTTGGTACAATTACCTCAATTTCATTATGCCAATTAAAATCATTTTTATTATTGGACAGCGCTCAACCAACCAATAAGGAATGCGCTCAGCTCTTGCTGATTCCACTGGTTACCTATTTCCAGCGTGCTGCACTAAACTAACCACCTCAACATTAATTTTTTTCTTCACAGGATGTTCCACTGATAAAAATTGGTCAATGGCATCCAAAGTTGCGGCATGAAAATAACGCTCACTGCATTCAGTGCATACTTCAGCTTCAACATTTTCCACAATGTAGAGCCTGCCACCAAGCCAATGTTGCCGTTTAACCTGCTTTTTTCTAGTTTGTCCTCCACAGAATTCACAAATCATAAATTCTCCGACAAGGCATATACCGTAATTATAATGAGATTAGAATCTTCTTTAAAGCGACAGATTACATGAATTAATCTACCGTCTTGAGCTGAGCCTTCAATGCGATACCTTGTACCACGTAGATCCGCAGTCAGCTTCTTTTCAATGTGCCCTTTTAGTATAGCGTTTTCAAGATCAGTTCGCTCCAACTCGTCGTCAAGCATCTCTTCTTCTGCGTGAGACGAAAGGTAGTAATTGCGATCAATAATTTTTTGTCGGATCTTCTTGAGTGTTGACATCAATATCCATAGCCAGACCTAACCAACGCTAAAAATCACTATTAATCGTATCGCAGGAGTGTGCTGCGTTGGGTTTCACTTTGTTTCACCCAACCTATCTACCCATACCCTACAGGCGCACACCTATTCCATTATCCGTAATAATACCACAAAATTAAGCGATTAGCTTCGCTAGTGCTGTAAGTAATCGCACTGGCAAGATGCCAGTTCCTTGTCTCTTCAAATCCCCTAAGTCGGGAAGAAACAAGGTAAAATTCTTCTGCCGGCAAGAAGCTGGCGCGTTGTCACCGGGTTATGAGCCCCATCCGTGTTGAGACCGGACTGAAACCAGACCCAGGTATCGCGCAACTCACTGGCCGGGTGACGCTCAGCAATGGC
>JAAHHL010001429.1 GCA_010672185.1 Caldora sp. SIO3E6
ATTTTTAGTTTCAGCAAGAGCTCCTGAGGAGCGCTTCGCGCCCCCGATTGAACAGGAGAAACACTTTGGGGAGCAGTAGGGGCGATTAGCCATTAGCCATTAGCCATTAGCCATTAGCCATTAGCCATTAGCTTTAAGCGTGTTTCTCAAGAGCCCCCCAACGGGCGGCGCACCGCCCCCTACAAATGAAAGAAACAAGCCAAATCCTCTTCCCTCCTGCCTCCTGCCTCCTGCCTTCTGCCTCCTGCCTTGTTTCTTGAAAGTAATGAGTAAGATTAACGCAATCCTTGTTGTTTGAGCAGACTATCTAACCACAACCTATCTTCTTTCCTTAACTGTGGTACTGGTTCAGAATTATAGTTGATTGTCAAATCCAAGGCTGCTTGATCATAAACCTCGTCTAATAAACTTTGTAAATCTAACCTTGGTTGTTGATCACCATAACGCAAAGGTATAAACAATATGGGTATCTCTTCTCGCAATTTGAAGTTGTATAAATTTGCATGGGGACGTTGGTTCCCTGGAGCAACCAACAGGCGGTAATCACTTTGAGGCATTAGTTCCACTACTGACATTGCCTTGCCGCTTCTGAGCAAGTCAATTTCTACTAAATTTATGGGAGAAGCGAGGATTTCTCGACGTTTCTCCTCATATTTTTCCCTGCCAATTCCTGCCAACTTATTCGTCGGAGAAAGTATTTCAATTACCGTCACGACATGTTTATGCTCGACATCAACAATTTCGATAAATCCCTCTCTAATCTCTTGGGGTATTGGCATAGTAACTCGAACAGCTTTGTCCAAGGGAGATAGGGCAATTTTAGGCTCCTTCTGCAATGGTTCGGACTCTGTTTTGGTTATGGCAACATCAGGAATACCAACCAAATTAGTTTTACTCCCGTTACCTTCATCCCAGAGATAGATCCGTTTTTCAATTGCCGCACGATACTTTGGGCGCAGCTGACTTGCTAAAGCAATAGCGATCGCACTAATCAAACGATGGTGAACTTCTGACCACAGATTAGGGTTTTCTAGATAGGGATTCATTCCAGGAAATGGGGAAGGCATAGTTAAGTAATGAGCAGTAGTAGGACTTTAGTCCAAAAAGAAACCAGAAACTAGTCATATCAAAGGATTCAGCCATTCTGTTTTCATTTCTAGTTTCTCGATAGTAATGAGCACCTAACGGCGCAGGGAACAGGGAGCAGGGTAAAAATACCACGTCGAAAAAGAAGGTTAGGGTGCATCCTCTCTAAGAGTTGGCGATCGCAACGCCGATATACATAGTTTACAACCCTACCGATTTACTCACCATTCGCTCAATTTTCTTTGTCTATTCAGAATTATTGTGGCCAAACACTTATATACGCCCCTAATGTACCAGTTACCTACTGCCCCTAACCATAAATCAGATGTCCAATTGCTGGTTGTCTCGCCATCTCTGCCGTTCAGCTAACCGCTCATCACCATTGAGTTGGAGCAATTTTACTGTTGTGCGTCCTTGGGCTGTTAACCCGATAATCTGAATTTCCTCAAAGGTAAAATGTTCTGACCATTGTTGTGTGCGGGGATTGAACAAAAAACTGAATTCTCCTGTTTGAGGATCAAATGAGCCGAGATCTGTACCTTTATGGCGGTTACAGCGCCAGCAGGTGAAGGCAAGGTTATCTGCTTGGGTAGCACCGCCGTGTTTTTCTGGGATAACATGGTCAATTTCGTGGGAAAAAAAGGACACTTGGGTGGGAAGCAGACAGTACTCACATCGATGCTTAGCTCTTTGCTCTACTAAGCGACGCAGCGCAACTGGAATATAGGTTTCACTCATGAGTAGCAGCAGTAAGATGGGAAAGACTACCTGTTTTGAGTAAAATAATCAGGTGTTCGATGCGCTCATACTCATCAAGTTCCCTTTGCTCTTGGGGAGTGAGTTCCCCTGCTTTTGAGCGCTTCACCAGAGTTCGCAAACGTTCCTGCATTTGGAGAGTTGGGCGAAAGGCAAGAATTTTCTCTGGGGTAGGTTGGCTAGCCAAGAAGTTGAGAATGTAGTGATAGACGTGAGCCG
>JAAHHL010000143.1 GCA_010672185.1 Caldora sp. SIO3E6
TAAAATTTCTCACCCTGTTCTGTCTCAAAGATATATCCTTCGTCTTGTTTCTCTAGATAGACTAGCTTAAATTCCTCCCTTCCTTGCTCAAGCAATAACTCGGCAAAGTATTTTTCTTTAAGGGGATGTTGGCTATTGAATCGTTGCCGCCAATCTTCTTGCTGCTTAGTCCCTTTAAAATTTTGTAAATAGATATTGACAACCTGTTCTTTCCCGATCTCCCTCGCCTCAGTAGCGTAAAGGACCGTATGATTTCTCCGGGAGGATAGGGACCCTAAAGCTGCTATACGGTGTTCGGGGTCTAGGAGTGGTAGGGACAGAGTCTCAAAGTTATTCTCAATATTGACTAGAGCCTCAAGTACTCGCTCCTTTAAGTTCTGCTCCTGCTGTTCTTGTGCTGTTAAATTCCGTTGAGGATTGGCAGGAGAGGAGCTTGAGTTTGCCAATTCTCGTCGTTTTGCTGATTGCTCTACTTGCTTTTGATACTCACCCGCCCGTAATAAATTGAGATACCCCAAGCGTAACTCATCGTTTTTCTTATACTGCTGTTCTAAATGCTGCAATAATCTGGCCAGAAGATAATGACGCAATGCATCGCAGTGATAGGGACTTAAAGCTTCACGCAATTGAAGATTTAAGAGATTTAAGTCGGCTCTTGTATCCTGCAATAATCGTTGGACAAGCTGTGTAGCGTTAGGCTGATTGAGTTGGGCGAGGACGGGGATAAAGCGCTCAGTTAAGCTAATGTGGATTGGGGCAATTGGATTCTTTTTTGTACCTCTAATATGTTTGGAGATATATTCAACTTCACTAGCGGATAAATCGGAAGCATCCTCTGCTTGTAAATCTGTAGTGTGGGCATCTTGCCCACTTGGGGTAATTCCATCTTGCCCACTTGGGGTAATTCCATCTTGCCCACTTGGGGTAATTCCATCTTGCCCACTTGGGGTAATTCCATCTTGCCCACTTGGGGTAATTCCAGGGAGCAAGATGCTCCCACTACCAATATTTTGATGACTTTGGGATGCTCTCGCTTGAATTTGAATCAACAACTCAATCTTGGCACAAACCCGTACTAGCTCATCATCATTTCCTGTCGCAATCAAACGTAGCTGCTCTAGGAATTCCTCTCCCGCATTTCTGGCTCTAAACAATTCGAGTACGCTGCGGAAGTAATTTCTGTTTTCTTCTATCCAAATTTGGTGACTTTCTTCGGTATCCTTGAAGTTTAAAGGCTGGATATATTGACTCTTCGCACTCAAGTTATAAAGAGTCCAGAGGGCTAACAAGCGAGTATTGCTAGAATCTTCTAGTTCTAGTTGCTCCTTGTTTTCTACAGGGCTTTCTCCTTCATCATTCTCTCCTATGTCTTCCCCCTTTGGGAGGACGCGGGTGGGTTTTGCCTTCTGTTTTCTCTCAATTTTTTGGTAGCACCAGTCTTGCAAGAGTTGAGATAACTCCTTGCCTTTCTCTGCTATCAACCCTGGCTCTTCTACCAAGGCTTTAGTCGTGATTTTATTGATAACTGTTACAATATTTTGACGAGCCGCCAATAAATCAACTAAAGTTTTACTATACTCTAGTCCGGTAAGATTTTCCCCTGGCAAGTTTTTCACATCTTCATGATTGCGAAGAGCAGTTTGCAGGGAATAGTCTAGCGCCTGACGCAAATCAGGCAAATCAGCAAAGAAACCAATAGCATTCTCCCGCACCGATACGGTTTTGCTGCCAACCCATTGGCGAATAATATCTAAAATCCTGTCTAATAGTTTCCGCTGATTTTCCCTAAGCTGGTTGTTTTCCTGTGGGCTTTCCTGGTGATAAATTTTGGTTAATACTTCGATAAACCTGCGCTTAGCACCGTTACGTGCCTTGGGAGTTTTCAGAGATTCATTCTGAGATTTTTGGTCATAGCGCATAATGTCCAAGAATCTATCCCTCTTGCCATCTTTTAGCAATTCATCGAGTTTGTCGATTAAAACTGACGAATCTTGATAGCCGACGAGCTTCCCCAAAGCTTCAACACAATGTTGTAAAGTATAATAGCGATACTCATCACTCCGACCATCTTTAGTGCTGTAGTAACGATTCTTGAAAAAATCGCGCATAACCTCGCAGAAACCACTGAAGTAAGCACCGTTCTGTTGAACTAGATATACCAGTGCTTCTATCCCATCTTTGGTTACCAGATAGTCATGACGATTCTCAGGACGGTTCAAAATTTCAAGGATTGAATCGAAGGCAGGTTGAGCATATAAATCAGATTTAAGATCTAATTCCCCGATTAAGAGTAATGCCTTGCGTCGGCAGTAGACATCATCGCTTTTCAAGCATTTTTGAATTTGCTTTAAGATCCAATCATTGTTTTCCGCCTTCAGTAATCGCCTCAGGGGATGAATGGCGGCTTCCTCTTCTGCTCCTTCAATCTCCCTGAGTTTGGAGCCCAACTTCCGCAGGATAATCACTCCATGTTTGCGATAGCAATCCACATAGTCACCATCTACATAGTGACCCTTTTTTCTCAGCAAAGGTTTGATTTTGCTTAATAAACCGACAAACTCCTTTTGCTGAGGATTATCAATGGCATCCTCTAGACTTTCACTGTCATTGTTCAAGAGCTTTAATACGGCATCAGAGCTTTCACCCAAGCCATAAAACTTGCCACTTAATATTTTGGCAGCTAGTTCTCTGACTTGAGAATCACTGTCAAATAACCCTAAAGTCAAAATACCAACTTTTCGCCAATCTGGAAAAAGATCCAGTTCCGATATCCCGGCATAGCGTTCCATCATGCTTGTCTCAGGGTCGAGAATCACCGCATTGATGTCTTTAAGTTTTTGAATTAGAGTAGGATTGGCTGCCATCGGTTTAGGTGTGAGGTGTTAGGTGTTAGGTTTTGGGTGTTAGGTGTTAGGTGTTAGGTGTGAGGTGTTAGGTGGTAGGTGGTAGGTTTTAGGTGTTAGGTGGTAGGTGGTAGGTGGTAGGTTTTAGGTATTAGGTATTAGGTGGTAGGTGGTAGGTTTTAGGTTTTAAGTTTTAGGTGAAACCCTTATCCCTCATGGAACTTAAGTTCCATGCTAATAGCTCAAGTCATCTAAAGATGACTCTTGATGAAGACAGAAAATTTAGTCCATTTTAATGGACTTAAGCTATTAGCCTGGGATTTAAATCCCAGGCGGGTTAGGACATCTAACCAGCTAGCTACGTCTGGGGTTAATTTGACACCAATGGGGGGTAAGTTGCCTTGGGAATACATTTTACTATTGCCTATTTATTGCCAGATGAGCTGTTGCCTCTCCCATAGAGAGCTTACTTAGCCAGATTCCATAAAGCTTCAAAGGCGTGTTGTCGATAACTATCATCGTAGAGTAGTTCTTCCAATCTTTGTTTAACCTGGTCAACCCTTTCTGGATCATTATTGCCGTTTTTCCCTAACATTTCAATAGCTTGCTGCACAACCCCTGAATCAGAATGATGGAGTAAATCAAGTAATCTTGCCAAAAAATCAGTTGGATTGAAATCTTTGTCTTGAGATGCTTGGGCAATAGCTAGTAAACAAATAGAATCTGCTCTCTTTACCTGTAAACTATCTTGTAGAGTGTTTTTCCTTGAATCTGAATCGTCCAGCTTCAGTTTCACTTTTAATGCCTCGGCTGCTAATTCAGGATCTATAACTTCTTGCTCAAGACAATGATCTACCCATTTTTTCAGATCGGCTCTTAAAGAAGATCTCGGCCATTTCTCCAGTTGCAGCAAACGGCTGAACAAAGCCTCACTCAGATAACGTCTGATACTATCAGGTTGCTGGAGCACAGGCTGAAGCAATTGCAGTAATTCTTTTACCTGTTTTTTACTATTGATTTTCCAGAGAAGAAAAACCGCTGCTTCTGCCAGCTCTTTGTCAGCAACTGGATTATTTTTTAAATAATTTAGTATCCCCTCACCCAACTCCGGATTCAACTTAATCACTTTCCGTTTAATAATCTGATAAAGTGACTTTAAAATCGCTGCCTTAATTTCGCGATCGCTCTCATCCCGTTTAAATTTTGCTAATAAATATTCAAAGCTCTTCTCCCCTCCGAACTCTCCCAAAGTAATAATGGGTGATGATTGGCGACAATCATTTATCCAATTCTGCAGGAATTCTTCGTGAAACTCGTCTGGTTGAGTTTGCCTTCCTAAAAGCTGCCCTAAAGCTTTTAATATTTCTTGTTGAAGTTCTGGATCTTCTTGAAATTTATCCAGTAGATCCAGCAACTCTATATTGTCAATAACGGAGGTGTCGTTTTGGCGAGTTAAGAAACGGATGGCAGCTTTTAGTTGAGTTTTGTCACTTTTATTTAACAAGGATTTGGCATACTCTCGCATTTGATTTCCCATCTCACCTGTTATTTCAAACTGGATGGCATTGAATATCGTGACAACTGATGGTGTAGGAGCATTATTATCTTCTAACTGTTGCCAAAACATCCTAATATAATCCCGCTCCTTAGTCTGGACTAAGGGACTGACAATCGGTTCTATCAGCTGATGGTTTTGTGTCTCCATTACCTGCTCAACAAGGTCTTTAATTTCTTGTTTAGCTCTTTGAGTCTTAGCAGCAAGCAATGCCTCAAGAGCAGGCAAGAGGAGATGGGTTTTTTCCTCATCCGGGTCAAGATACATTCCACGAGCTACCTCAGCAATGAGCTCAACCGCTTGATCTGTACCAATCTCACCGAGAGCTTTAAGAGCCTCTTTGTGGCGGCGATCTTGTTCGGAATATAGCTCCTTATCAAAAACATCAATGACCTTAGAACAGTTTAGCTCTTTCAATTTTGTCCAAGCCAGTTTTTGGAGTAGTTCGTATTCAGAGTCTTGCCATAAAGCCTTCAATTTTTCCGAGAGTTTTCTAAAGGAGGTTAGATTTTTTCTCTCCTTTTGTTCAGGAACCGCTTCCATCAGACAATCACTAGCCAGTATCGTACCAATTGCTAACTTATTGTCTTGAGCAATTAACTGTTCTAAAAGTTTCTCCCCTTGGACATTATCTCTCTGGTAGTAAAAAACAATCACTGGCTTCCACCAAGAAGAGGCATTCAAGGCTTCCTGCAAAAGCTCTTTACTATGCTGCTCCTGTTCGAGATAATACTCTGCGGCGAAAAACTCCTGAAAGGTGAAGTGTAAAAACTCATATTTGTCCTCTTTGTCAGTTTGGCGTTGTTGGAGTAAACCAATTTGTGTAACCAAAAAATCTAGATACTCTTCTGCTTCCTTCCTGCTGAGATTGGGCTCTACCTCTTTAATCACCTGAACTAAAATTCCTTTCCTAACATTCCGATCCTGCTTGTGGTGGAGGTGATGAGCAATAGAGCGAATAAATTGACGCCGCTGACTTTCCTCAATGAGATGTTCTTCATTACTGTTGAGGTTGCGCTCTTTGGGGCGCTGCTCGATCAAGTGCTTAGCAACCTTATTGTACAATTCCACATTGAGATTAGAAGGAAGTTCCGATACCCCCTTAAAATAACCCACTGTCATATACAACAACAAAGGATTGCTCAGGAGCTTTTGAGTGCGATCATCACTGTTAATCCGCTGTTCTAAATTGTGAATTTTTGCTGCTCCAAGAGTAGATTGCACGTTCTTAGTTTTGAGATAGTTAATCACCTGCCCTTGTTCGAGAGGCAGTAGTTTATCCTCTTGAGCAACTGTTATCCGGTAGTCTTGAGCGATCGCGGAACGACAAGTAACTAGACTATTTCCTTTGGAGAGGCTGAGAGTAGAGGTAATACTATCTCGTACTTCTTGACGAATATTAGGATTACCAATTTCATCGAGGGCATCAAGTAACAGTAAATATCTGCCCTCGCGGAGATCCTGTTCAACCTCTTGAAGAGTTCGCCGGAAATGAAACTGGTTGTCCAGTACTTCGACAATATATTTCAATAGGTTGTACTTTTGAGATGCTTTATATTTGTCTTCAGCATATTTACTGGCATAGTCTGCTAACTTAACAAATACCGGAATTTTCCAATCTTGAGCGCTGGCTTGGGATGGATATTCGTGGGCGTATTTAACCCCAATCATTTGTAGGAATGTAGTTTTACCGCTACCAGCATCTCCAGTGACGACTAACCGCATTGGGGAATTGCCATTTTGTAGTAGCTGTTGGTAGAACTTGGAGAATGTCTGATATTCTTTCAAGTTAGGTTCAATGTAGAGCTTGCTTAACGAATTTTGCCCTTGCCCTTGGTTGTAGACTCTCATAAAGTCGTCAATTTTGTCGTACCTGTCGATAAAGTCATTTAAATAGTTCTTAATCGACTCCTGCATCTGACTACTTGGAGGCGGCAAATGAGTTTTTAGCTTCGTCTGATTAGAGTTAATAACTCGGATAGCTTGCAATGCCTCACTAGCATCTTGGTAGCGCTCTTCCCAGTTTAAGCGAACCATTTTGTCTAAGATTTCAGTTAAGCCATGGCTCAATTGCATGTCATATTGTTCCATGAGTTGACTAATGTCCGGCTCTTCCGGGAGAGAATAAGAGGATTGCCCAGTTAAAGCTTGAATCGCTACCATTCCCACTGCGTAGATATCGCTACTGAGTCTAGGATTCCCCTTGTACTGTTCTCGAGGCTCATAGCCTGGAGTACCCCTGCCAGTGGTCAACTGAATCTGCCCCGATGCCGTAGCAACCGCAGTGCTAAGATCTTTTACCGCTCCGAAATCAATCAGGACGAGTTTGTTATCCTGCTCTCGCCGCATAATATTATCGGGCTTGATATCGCGATGAATAATCCTTTTTTGATGGACAAATGCCAGTACCTCAAGAATTTCTCTCAGGAGTTCAAGCACTTCAGTTTCACTGAAGCGCTTGTCTGGATCGATTTCCTCACGCAAGGTATGTCCCTCAATAAACTCTTGGACTAGATAAAATTCATCCTTTTCCTTAAAATAGGCAAAAAGTCTGGGTATTTGGTCATGTTCACCTAATTCTTTCAGTTTTGCCCCTTCTTGCTCAAACCGCCGTTGTATCTTTTTGTCCTTACTATATTTAAGGCGTTTGATGACACGTTGAGGTTTGGGAGTTCCGGGTATATCTAGATCTTCAGTCAGAAAGGTTTCACCAAAAGTCCCTTCTCCCAACTGCCTAATAATTTTGTAGTGTCCCCGCAGAATTTTCTTAGATAGTAATTCTAACCACTCTTCCATTGACTGAGGGCGGTTTTCTAATTCTAAAGCCATTCCTTTGATAATCGCTTGATTAACCTCATTACTAAGCTGAGGAACTAATTCTTGCGGTGGCTTTAACTCTTCCTTCTGATCTTTGCGTGTCGAGGAAGGCGTAGGTATATGACCTGTAACTGCATAGTAGAGAGAAGCTGCTAAAGTGTAAATGTCTACCGTTGGTTCCCGATCTCCTTCTGCTTGTTCGTAGGGGGCAAAGCCAGAATTCCACGGATGTAGGCTGGTAGTTTGGGCGGGAACAATTTCTCCAGCAATGCCAAAATCAATTAGTATCGCTTGGTTCCCTCTGATTTTATTCTTATACACAATAATGTTATGAGGAGTGACATCCCGATGAATCAAACCTGCATCGTGTACTTCTCTAAGAGCAGAACCAATTTGGCGGATGTACTCTAGAGCTTCTTTTTCTGGTAGAGCTCCCTGCTGTTTCAACAACCGTTGCTGCACCAAATCCCATAAACTATCCCCTCGGACATAATCCATTACCAAGCAGAGAGTGTCACCTTCTTCAAATTGGTCACGAACTCCTACAATATGGGGATGAGATTCTTTTCCCATTTCGACGAGTGCTTCTGCTTCTTGTTGGAATCGCTTGATATATTCGTCATAATTTGGGTGGTTTCTCGGATACCTGAGAGTTTTAATTGCTACTTCTTCCCCAAGTTTTACGTGTTTTGCTCGGTATACGATCCCGAAGCCTCCACTCCCCAATTGCTCTTCAATAATGTATTTGCCGTCGTGTAACAGCTGACCTTGTCCCCAATAGTTCATCATTATGATATGCTGCATCAATTAATGACTAGATCTGGCAAGCAACATCTCTTCTTGAACTTAGGTTGGTTCAGAAATCATCTACTTGCCATAATTTGTTGAAATTAGTAAATTTCTACACACTAGTCTTTAATTTAACTCAAGCAATTACCACTTGTGGAGGTAAGTACTGGCGTGACACAGCTAAAAATGTGGAATACGAAGTAATGAGTAATGAGTAATGAGTAATGAGTAATGAGTAATGAGTAATGAGTGATGAGTAGATATAGATTTTTACGTATCTCCCTCAGCTCCCTCAGCTCCCTCAGCTCCCTCAGCTCCCTCAGCTCCCTCAGCTCCCTCAGCTCCCTCAGCTTATCTTTACTACCATTTAAGCTGTGTCGCGCCACTACTTATCTCTCACCAAGGATTACCAATCAATGTGAAAGCACTCCAGTAGTAAGGATGGCTAAAATCTTTGTCTGTAATTTCAGCCAACTCTGGTGGTAAGGGAATACGATTATCATCAACAACTAACTGACTATCTTCTATACGTACCTCTCCCCGCAGCATTGCCAGTTGTGTCTGTCGCAATGCTTCTGCTTTAATGGGGATTTGCTTCAATTCTTCATAAAACTTCGTCATCAACCCTAAGGTTCCTTCATCGCTGACGTACCAAAGACTACCCATTGCTGTGCTAACTCCCGCTTGTACTGCTAAGCCAGCAAAACCTAACTCCGCCTCATCACTTCCCACTGCTGTGCGACAGGCACTCAAAACTAACAAAGATACTGGTGGGTTATTGAGCTCCAGTTGGCGTAGTTGGTCAAGGGTAAGCTTTTTATCCCATAATTGGATGTAGGAATTATTTGGTCTACCTCCTCGAAATTCAGCGTGGGTAGCAAAATGAACGATAGAAAATTCATCTTGATCACGAGCTTGTTTCAGGGTTGCTACTGTAAAATCCTCGTTAAGATAAGCATCTCCTGGCCATAGTTTACTTGTGATCACATCTAATTCTACTGGAACTGCGGGCAAAGGGCTTTGATCTGGAAATACCTCAGCTCCCATTCCCAAGACTTGGGAACTTCTCACATCCACTGGTCCGAGATTTGCCAGGGAAAGACCCGGCATAATACCGATGCCGTATTTTTCTACGAGAAACTCCTCGCCATCATGCAGCGCAGCAAGAGGTAAAGAACGCAAACCTTTGTCCATCAAGAAGGCAACATTTTGGATTTCCTGAGTTTGTAAATTCTCCTCCAGGGGCTCCATAAGTAATTGATATAGTTCTTGAGCGGGAGCCAAGTAGCCATTACGATCTTTCACATCAGTAACTCTACGGCGAAATTGCTCAGCAACTCGGCGAATTTCCGCACGGGTTGCCCCTAAGCGCTGTCGAATAAGATTGCCTTCAGCGGTAATTAGTACTAGTTCTAGCTCATCATTTTCTTGCTCCTGTAAGTTGTTTTGGGATAGTAGCTGACGGAACAAGCTTTCTTCCCTCCTGACTCCTGCCTCCTGCCTCCTGCCTCCTGCCTCCTGCTTTCCTAGGAAAGATTTAGGAGCAGATGCGGTGGTGTCTTCTTCCTGCTCTTCTTCTTTAGAACTTGGCATATATCTGGCATACAAGAAGGCAGATTTAACATCATTGTCTTCTTCCATCTGCCGCAGCAAATCACGGGCATCTTCGAGGCGGGTAATGGGAGTATTAGTAATGCCTAAATATTGTTCATACTCACTGGTAAAACCAACTTCCCATCTTTCCATTTGGGAAGATTCTAGCTGCGCTTGAGCAGTTTGGACTTCCTGTTGAGTTTCAGCTAACTGCTGTTGAGATTGTTGTACTTCAGTTTGTGCCGTTTCAACTTCCTGTTGAATTTCGGTTAACTCCTGCTGGGATTGTTGAAATTCTGTTTGTGCAGTTTCGACTTCGGTTTCAATCTCAGTTAACTCTTGCCGGGATTGACGTAATTCAGATTGGGAGGATTCCAATTGTGCCTGGGTAGTCTCGACTTCTTCTTCAATCTCAACTAACTCTTGCCGGGATTGACGCAATTCAGATTGGGAAGATTCTAGCTGTACCTGGGTAGTTTCGACTTCTTCTTCAATCTCCACTAACTCTTGCCGGGATTGACGCAGCTCAGATTGGGAAGATTCCAGCTGTGCCTCGGCAGTCTCGACTTCGGCTTCAATCTCCACTAACTCTTGCCGAGATTGACGCAATTCAGATTGGGAAGATTCCAGCTGTACCTGGGTAGTTTCGACTTCTTCTTCAATCTCAACTAACTCTTGCCGGGATTGACGCAATTCAGATTGGGAAGATTCTAGCTGTACCTGAGTAGTTTCAACTTCTTCTTCAATCTCAGTTAGATCTTGTTGAGATTCTTGCAATTCAGCTTGGGAGGATTCCAATTGTGCCTGGGCAGTTTCAACTTTGGCTTCAATCTCCACTAAGTCTTGTTGGGATTGGCGTAATTCAGATTGGGAAGATTCCAGCTGTGCCTCGGCAGTCTCAACTTCGGCTTCAATCTCCACTAAGTCTTGTTGAGATTCTTGCAATTCAGCTTGGGAAGATTCCAATTGTGCCTGGGCAGTTTCAACTTCGGCTTCAATCTCCACTAAGTCTTGTTGAGATTCTTGCAATTCAGCTTGGGAAGATTCTAGCTGTACCTGGGTAGTTTCAACTTCGGCTTCAATCTCCACTAACTCTTGCCGGGATTGACGCAGCTCAGATTGGGAAGATTCCAGCTGTACCTGAGTAGTTTCAACTTCTTCTTCAATCTCCACTAACTCTT
>JAAHHL010001430.1 GCA_010672185.1 Caldora sp. SIO3E6
TCAGGAGGCAGATGGCAGAAGGCAGGAGGCAGGAGGAAAGAAAGTGTGTAAGGACAAATGACCAATGACAAATGACCAATGACCAATGACAAATGACCAATGACCAATGACCAATGACAAATGACAAATGACCAATGACAATTCTTAATTCCTTTGTCCAGGATAGAGCAAAATTTTATAGGTATCTGGGGTTGGCTTAATCGCTTGGGCAACAGCAGCAGCTAAATTTTGGAGAGGGTAGCGATCGCTAATTAAAGAATTAACATCAATTCGCTGATTAAAAACAATATCAGTAGCCAAAGACTGAAGTCGATAAGAGGAACTGTAACTACCCATCAGGTCAAGTTCCCGACGGTAGAGGATATTGGGATTAATCGGTATTTCTGCTTGCTCTGGGAATTCGGCAAAGAACAAAATCTTCCCTCCCTTGCGGGTACAGTCGAGAGCTTGGAAAAAAGCTTTGTCACTAGGAACTGCTAGCAATGTAGCGTCAACTCCCATACCTTCAGTGATAGAAAAGATTTTACTAGGTAAATCAGGATCTCTAGCATCAAAAGCCGCTTCCGCACCAACCGCTTGAGCTTTTTCAATGCGTGAAGGTAACAGATCCGTAGCGATCGCTCTACCACCAAAATACCTGACTAGCATAATAAACATTAGTCCAATCGGACCAGCCCCTGTAATTAAAATAGTTTGACCAGGGGCAACTTGGAGCTTTTTGACAGCCTTAAGACAACAGTTAGTGGGTTCCACAAAACTTGCTTGCTCAAAACTCACAGGATCTGGAATCGCAATCAAGCCTCCGTTACGTACAATATGACCTGGAACCTTGACATATTCAGCAAAACCACCGCCACTAGGGGTAAATCCAGCAGTGGTGGTGATCTGTTTATAAACCTCACACATGGAGAAATTGTCATTGAGGCAGTATTTACAGCGCATACAAGGAATATGATGCATTACCACTACCCGTTGTCCTACCTGCCAACCAGTAACGTTTTCTCCCACTGCTGCAATCTCACCAGCAGTTTCATGTCCGTAGATCCGGGGTGGTTCGTAGAGAGGATAACAAATTTTTTTGATATCTGACTGACACAAACCCACAACTCGCACCTGTACCAATACCTCATCAGCCCCAAGTTCCGGTACTGGAACTTCTTCGTAACTTAGCTGATTAACTCCTCGGAATACCTGTGCTTTCATCTTGATTTTCTGCTTTACCTTGTATCAAAATTTCACCTTTTCTATAGAACCATACTTACCATGCTCCGAGAGATATTCAATAATTTTGTTTTGTTGAGAACTGACTGGAGTGTTAAACTAGGACAATAGCAACATTTCTTAAACAAAAATGAGTACTATGTATACTAGTGTATACTTTGTTTAAGTTACCTGTTTTATGTACCTATTTGCAAGATTTTTACATCCCTCTGTGGGATAATTTTTTCTTAAATTAGCTATTAATGGGTTTTTATGCTTAGTCAACAAAACGCCACTAAAGAGAACCTATCCGCCCAACTAACACCATCCGAGTTCCAAAAAGTTAGAGATGAGTTGAATAAAGCCAGTCGTGAGCAATTAGGGGAGGTAATGAAGGTAGCTCTGAAGCTCTTGTACGGGGATAATTGATGCTTAATGGTTAGATGATTTTTCTAGAACCTGGTAAATCCTACTGAGGTTGCCTATAGTGCCTTAGGTGTGCCACTTTTGCATCATCTTATTAACCTTTATCCTATGATGATAGCAAAATACAAGGGAAAACGCAACTAATCAAAGAATCAGTTACCATTTACTCAAGCTCCACTAAATGTCAATTCCCTTGAGGGTGTACCCAGAGGGCTCATTATGTGTACCCCTACTAGAAATTCAGAATGAGTACCGGATGCTTGAATATTACTACATCTAGCGTGATTGCCATCATAGCCACCATTGGTGCTACTACTATTGATGGGATTGCTCCTGTTAATTGGTTCAATTTATCCTTGGAGCCTAACAGTGCTTTGGCTCAAGGTGTTGACGAGCAAACCAATATCCAAGTATATCAAAGAGCAAGTCCAG
>JAAHHL010001431.1 GCA_010672185.1 Caldora sp. SIO3E6
TCTTGTTTTAAGCCCTTTAAATCTGACAGAATCATCTCAAACTTGTCTAATCTGTCAAAGAGTTCTCGACAAGTTTTGAGGAGTTCCTCACCAGCTTGTGTTAGATAGATACGCTTGCCTACTTGATCAAACAGAGGCATCCCAACAATTTTGGTTAATTGCTTTACCTGCATAGAAACCGTTGGTTGGGTAAGAAAGAGCTCCTCTGCTGCTCGCGTAAAGCTATTGTGCCGAGCAACCGCTTCAAAAACTCTTAACTGGTGCAGCGTGGCTTGCTTCAATGATTTTTTCCCCTAGACAGTATATAGATTATAGTCTATCGTAGGTAAAAATAGAACAATAATTTTCTATATGTCAAATATTTTATCTAATGAGGGGGTCTGGGGGAGCTATAAGACCCGCGCTATATTCGTAGAATTAGCGCCGGGAGGATGTCACGATGATGAATCTTTTGTTTGAATGGGTAACTTCCCTAAATCTGGCAGTTCTACAAGTTCTTTTTCTGTTTCCTTAACCTCGATGGGTAAGTTTAATGGTTGAGGTTGCTCCTCAATCAAGCAACTTGCTAATGGCAGAGATTGCTCCAAATCTTCCAAAGGTCGAGGAATTACTGTCACAGCAGTTACTTCACCTATACGGTTAGCTTCTGAAATCCCAATTTGTAGAGCCATCGCCACATCTGCCACACGACCTTGGATAATTACCGTACATAAACCGGCTCCAATAGTTTCGTAGGCAGTTAACTGAACATTGGCAGACTTCAGCATAATATCAGCTGCGCCCACCATCGGCGGAAATCCTCTAGTTTCCAAAAGACCTATGGCTTGATTGCTAATACGACTACGATGATGCTGAGCCTGCTCCAATAGGTGGGAGCCAAGTGGAAAGATAACTTCTAGATTGGGGAATGGTCGTGGGATGACTAGAGAAGAGAGGAATTGACCTTCTTTTTGAGCATGTTCCACGCCAGCTTGGACTGCAATCCGGACTTCAGCGATCGCACCTCGCACGATCGATGTACAATGACCACTGCCAATTTTTTCATACCCGACCAGGGTTACTCCCGCTGACTTAAGCATAGCATCAGCTGTACTGACAATAACAGGAAAACTGAGAGTAGAAACCAAGCCCAAGGAGCTTGGGAGGCGATAGTTTTGGCGCGGATCGCTGTGGTTGTCGGCATCTGTAGAGGATAAGGTATTCCTTCTGCGCAACGGGTCTTGGGGTGCCATCCCAGATCCATATTTGGATAACTCCATGACTAGACTCCTACATTCAGTTAATTGCTGGTTATTTGTTGTCTGTGTATCCAGTCTAAAAACTAAACCGCTGGAAAACTAACAACTCATCACAAAAAGCGGTGGGGAGTGGGGGAAGCATAAAGTAAAGGTTAAAAGGGAAAAGTAAAATACTCAATTTTAATAGATATACAAATTCAAACAATTTATCTTAACATTAAATCTTGATTCTTGTAAATTTTTGATAATCCGATCATAAAAAATGAATTGAGTATGATAAGAGACTCAAAATAGTATTGATTTTTTGGAAGTTTTTAAACATTCAAACCGCTATTATTGATATTCCCATTGAGCTTGGTATCATTCATCACTTTTAAGCTAAAACAAATCCAATGAATAAATAAATTTGAGCTACATTAGGCGTAAATTATGACTAATGACTAATGACTAATTACTCCCCTTATGCAACTCGTTAACCCTTTACGTTTTCATAACCTGCGGGGCGATTTATTTGGTGGTGTAACTGCCGCGATTGTCGCCTTACCCTTAGCGTTGGCTTTTGGAGTATCCTCTGGTGCTGGAGCAATTCATGGTCTTTACGGGGCTATTTTTGTAGGATTGCTGGCTGCTCTGTTTGGAGGCACTCCTTCACAAATTTCAGGTCCCACTGGTCCAATGACTGTGGTGATGGCTACAGTTTTTTCCGCTCTGATTGCTAAAAATCCCGATGTTGGTTTGGCAATGGCATTTACTGTAGTTATGCTGGGTGGGTTATTTCAAATCCTATTTGGATTGCTGCGGTTAGGTAAATACATCACA
>JAAHHL010001432.1 GCA_010672185.1 Caldora sp. SIO3E6
GGGGGAAGACTCCCCTCTCCTGGTAGGAGAGGGGTTGGGGGAGAGGTTTTACAAGTAATTGTGCCTAACTACTTAACTAACACCTTCAATAGAGTGATAGAGCTTTTCAAGCTTGGCTTTGACAGCTGGAGGTTGAGCAGTAAAAGAGATATAAAAACTCCCCGGTTGTGCTGGTTTCTCCAAAACTTTGGCATAGATATCTTCACTGACTTCCACTTGGGAGTTTTGGGATAATAAATTAAGCTTGATATTACTCAACGGTTTCAGTCGTGGATTCCCTGTTATTGGTTCACAGCTCACTAAAGCCACCTTGGCTGATAGTTGGACTAAATTTCCCTGGAAACTGGTACTTCCAATCTGCTTATCTTCCACTATCGTGTATTGCAAGGGGATTTTTTGAGGCAGGGGTTTGAGTATCTCTTCTTCTGGAGAGAGAAAGAGGTTGTACTCCCCGCCAATACCTCCGACATCATAAATGGTGATGGGGTGATCGATTCCTTTTGGTTGTACCTGCTTGTGTTGATTGATTTTCAGCAGTGGTTGAGCCTCTTTAAAAGTTGGCTCTGCAATCAAAATTTGACCACCGGTTGTATAAGATTCGATACGGAACGTTAAATTCACCTGGCTGCCCACCACACCGTATTTAGTCCGCCTTTCTGAACCAATATTTCCTACCACTACTTCCCCTGTATTAATACCAATTCCCATTTCTAGAGTTGGCAAACCCCGTTCCTGCATTTTTTCATTGACTGATTTCATTGCTAACTGCATGGCAATAGCACAAGCAACGGCTCTGACTGCATCATCTTCTCTGGCATTAGGGGCTCCAAAGAGGACTAAAATCCCATCCCCCATAAACTCATCAATCGTTCCCTGATACTGAGTAATGATCTCTGCCATCGATTCCAGATAAATATTGAGGATTGTCACTACCTCTTCTGGAGATAATCGCTCTGAGGTAGCGGTAAACCCTCTTAAATCCGAGGTAAGAATGGTAATTTCTCTTCTTTCTCCACCAAGTTTTAAACCTTCAGGAGTTTCTAGCAAATTGGAGACAACTTCATCGGTAAGGTAGCGTCCAAATACCTGGCGAATCAGTTCATTTTTTTGCTTTAACTGAGCTGTGCGCTCGGTGACTTTTTGTTCGAGGGTTCGATACAAGAGGGCATTCTCTAGGGAAATTGCTGCCTGGGAGGAGAGAACTTGCAGTACTTCTATTCTCTGGGGAGTAAAAGCAGCAGTAGTTAGATTATTTTCTAGATACAGAATACCAATTAGCTTGCCTTGATTGATAATTGGTACACATAAAATCGACTTCGAGCGATTTTGGCTAATATAGGGCTCGGCAGTAAATATACCTTCACGACAAGCATCACTTAACACTACATCTGACTGGGTTCTGGCTACATAATTGACAATTGCTTTGGGTAGCTCTTCACTCTGTTCCAGGGGAAGAGATTGTAGCACATTAACTTTATTTGTCTGAACTTCTCCCGTAGCCTCAATCATCAACTTACCTTCTTGTGATAAAATCAGGATACCTTTTTGTGCTCCAGCATTTTCTATTGCCAGTTCCATTAACTTAGCTAGTAGTTTATCCAGCACAATTTCACCAGAAATCGCTTGACTAGCCCTCATAACTGTAGCTAAATCTAAGGCTTCTCCTGAGCTACTATCGGATGTTGAACGAGTAGCTTTGCTATCTCGAAGTCTGATGCGTGCTGGCGCTGATGTTGTAGCTAGTAACTGGGGATAGTTTTCTTCCAAATCTCTGACTTTAGCTGTAGCTCCCCAAAGGAAATAAGCGTAACGAGCCTTGAGCATGTAGGCAGAGGCGATAGTTGTCTTCCCTTGAGCTAAATAAAACTTAGCTGCTAGCTCCTGGGCTAGTGCTTCTTCATTGATATATCCATTTTCTTGTGCTAGGGCAATGGCTCGGTCATAATAGTCTATAGCCTTGGCTTTTTGTCCCAGAACCCGATAGCGCTCTGCCTCCACTAGATAAAATTTGTGCCCATGATTCATTGGCGCAGCTAGTGCCAATTTCCGTA
>JAAHHL010001433.1 GCA_010672185.1 Caldora sp. SIO3E6
TGGAGCAGGAGTGATTGCGGTAACTCCTTTACCGGTAGTAGATTTACTGGCAACCGCAGCAGTCAATGCCCAAATGGTGGTAGAAATTGGTAGAATCTACGGCTGTGAACTAAATATGGATCGAGGTAGAGAGCTGGCTCTGTCTCTAGGAAAAACCCTGGCAAGTTTGGGCATTGTCAAAGGAGCCATTCAACTGCTTTCTGCGGCTCTCCAACTCAATGTCGCTACCTATTTAGTGGGAAAGGCAATTCAGGGTGTTACCGCTGCCTATCTCACCAGAATTGCTGGCAAAAGCTTTATTGAATACTTTCGCCATAATCAAGATTGGGGTGATGGTGGCATGACGGAGGTAGTACAAAAGCAGTTCCAATTGAATCGCCGGGATGAGTTTATCAAGGCTTTTGTCCAGGATGCGATCGCACGAGTAGTGAAGCCCTTGACGGATAACTCAGAGACAGAATTGGGGCCCAGCAATTCTCCTCATCAACAAGATTGGTGAAAACCCCTTTATTCTTAAGCAAATTCCCTGCTAAAGTGGCTAAAAAGGAGGTTATTACAAATATGGATGTAAAACTAATTTTAGTGGGACTAACAGTTGCTTTCACCTTATTATCCCTATTCTTTGGCACTAAGAACGGATTTTATGATTCCGACGACTACCACGGTAATGGTTCTGCCCACTAAGTTCGTTGATATTAGCTTTGCTGCTCTCAGCTCCCAGCTCTCAGCTTTTTTGCCGACAGCTGAGTTGAAGAAAGACAAATAACAAATAACAAATGACGCTCCCCAGGTTGGTTTAGTAAACCTGCGGTCTCACGCGAATTACAATGAGCAATCAACGCTCCCTGGCATCTTTTACCGAAGATGACAGATTAACTTGCTTTCCTTATGGTGTTGGTCAGGGTGCAGAAGGAGTTTGTTTCCTAATGCAGATGGGTCCACACCGTATTCTCCTTGATTGTGGATTAGCAGATATTACGCCTCTACAGTCAGAAGAGCATCCACCAGCAGATTTGGTATTGTGCAGTCATGCCCATAGCGATCATGCTCAAGGACTTCTAGCTCTTCACCAAGCTTTTCCCGATTTGCCAGTCTACGCTAGTGAAGAAACAGCAACCCTATTACCACTGAACTGGTTGTCCTTGCCTTCTGAAAGTAGGGCGGATTTTCCCAGTCAGGGTAGCAGTGATTCAGAAGCAGCAGTGGTAGAGGCTCAAGGAGCTTTAGAGTTTCCCGAATTCTGTCAAGCTCTACCTTGGTACTCACCAATAGAAATTAGGGATGGACTGACTGTCGAATTATTTCCCGCAGGTCATTTGCCGGGAGCTGCAGCCATATTACTCTGTTACGCAGCTCCTCGTCGAACTTACCGACTACTTTATACTGGGGACTTTTTCTTGTCTAACTCACGGTTGGTAGAGGGATTGTCGATTGAACCCCTGAGGGGCACACAACCAGACATTGTGATTGTCGAAGGTAGTTATGGTACTGCTCGACATCCTCATCGACGGCAACAAGAAAATCAGTTGGTAGAGATCATAGAGCAAGCGATCGCATCCAATAAATCAGTCCTGCTACCAGTACCTACCTTGGGTTTAGGGCAGGAAATCCTGATGCTCTTGCGTTCTCATCACCAATTTACTGGTCGTAACTTAGATATTTGGGTAGATGGTACTGTGGCTGTAGCCTGTGACATCTACTTAGAGCTCTTACCTCATTTACCTACTTCAGTACAAAACTTTGCTCGACACCAACCCCTATTTTGGGATGAGCGGGTGCGTCCTCGTGTACGGCGATTGGATCATGAAAACCGGTCTATCATCGGTCAACCTCCCTGTATTGTCATTACTGATGAAACTGCTGATTTGAGCACCTACTTTCATCCTGATTGTGGTTCTCAGCTGGTGTTACTACAGGAACAGCCAAGATATTCCATGTACCCAGAAAACGCTGAGCACCATGCAGTTCAAACCTACTCTCTTGCCCAACATAGTGATTATTTAGGAACCACTCAGTTAATTCATAACCTCCGTCCTCAGCATGTCATT
>JAAHHL010001434.1 GCA_010672185.1 Caldora sp. SIO3E6
TTACCACCTAACACCTACCACCTAAAACCTAACACCTAACACCTAACTTCCACGAATCTTGGCAACGAGGTCTCGCGCAAAGTGAGACAGACCTTCATATTTATCGCCGTACTTGTTCATCATTTGGGTACGACCCTCCTGTTCATCGGGATTGTTAGCAACTGCTGCTAATTGCTCATAGGCTGGGTAATAGCGGCAGAAGGTATAGCTGCCGTTGTCATCGAGCAGCCATTGGCTGTAGATGCCCTCTTTTTTGGGGAAAAAGCTCTCTGAGGCATTGCGGCTGATAATTTCGCGGGGGTATTTCAAAATGTCCTCGAAGCTGTCTATCGCCACTGGCTGAATTCGACCAATCAGGCGAGTGGAGAGGTTTTGGAAAATCTTTGAGGCAACCTTTGCTCTATTGATCGTATCAGGGTCTTGAGCGGAGAGAATAACTCGCACCCCTGCCTTGGCTCCGTTGGCACAGAGTCGGCTCACTAAGTCAGCCACCCGCTCAAACTCAAATAAAATTGGTGCTTCATCAATAAAAAAGATGGAGGTGGGATTACTCAGAGCCCGTCGGAGAGCTGCGGAGTAAGCACTCAATGATAGAACAGCAGCATCTTCTTGATTATCCAAATTTCTCAGGGCAAAAACCAACAACTGAGCATCCGTGGGGAAGCTAGAAGGTTGGGAAATAGCTCTTCCTACCCGGCTACCCAACCAGAACTTCAGGCGCAACTGAATTTGCTGGAAGGCATCATCAATTTTTCCCCCGACATGCCTGAGGTCAAGTATTTCTGGGGAACAGAACAGCAGGAAGTCTTTTAAGGTTGGAGTGGTGTGCCATGCTAATGAACCAAACCCTTCCTCAAGTGCTGCTTGATAGCGCTTCTCAATTTCTGGGTCATCGAAGAAGGCATTTAAAGCCAAATTGAGAATAGAGCGCACAGTTTGAAACAACAAGGGATTCTCGCTACTAGACCCTAGCACCATAGTCATTAAGGCTGATTCCAGGAACGCGACATAATCCCGGAAGCGGTCTTGCCGTTCTTCTTCGGAAAGCTGTCGTAAGTCTGGTTGTTCAAAGAGATTGTTAGATTCCTTAGCAATGTCAAAATAGGCACCATTACTCCCCATGAACTTAGTGTAGTCAGTGAAGGTAGAGGTGCCATCGGGTTTGGGGTAATCTAAGGCCACAATGGGCATTTGATAAGCTAGAGCTTGAGTTAGAATACCGGAAACTAGCACTGATTTGCCAGCACGAGTGGTGGCAAAGAGAGCTAAGTTTTTGTGCTGCTTGAATAAATCTAAATGAACTGGTGTCCCTCCCTCATCCGCAATCAACTCAAATCCTTGGGCATCACCAGCTTTCGTGGTGACTAAAGGCATTAGCCCCGGAACCTCAGTGGTTAGGTAAACCTGGCGGCGGTCGAAAGGCTTTGCCAACAGGCGTGCCCAGACAATGGGAAGAGTTTGTAGCCAAAGTTTCCAAGCATATTCTTTCTCTCGGCTCACCTTGGCGGGAGTTTGGAAACAGCTCTCGATATACCGACAGGCGTCATCAAGCAGTTTAGGAGTTTGACGGTGTACCAAGATCACAATCCCGTTATGGATGGGAAATGCCCCTTTATAGAGCTGCCTTTGAGCTTCTACCGAGTCTTCGATTTTAATCTGAGCGCCGACATCAGTGGTTTGACTCTTGCGCTGAGTGAGGGCAACAGTGGTACTAGACTGCTTAGTTACCCGCTGCACCATCGCTTTGATTAAAGCAGGATTGGCAGCACTAAGCTGACAGAAAATTTCGGTGTCAGTAATGTCCTCCCGTGCTAAAAACTCCCAAAGGTAGCGCAGTTGAGCCAATTTATTCAACCACCCCCCTGGTTTTTCCATAAACGCCATCACAGCAACATAGCGACCTTTGACATGTACCCATTGGCGATCGGCAACTGGCACATCTGACTCCAGTAGCAATGTGGTACTGTGGAGCTCGGAATCAATCTGCTCCTGCAATCCCCTCTGATTTAAGAGGAGCTTTTGAGGGATATCGGGAGGCTGAGTAGAAT
>JAAHHL010001435.1 GCA_010672185.1 Caldora sp. SIO3E6
GATTCGATAATCTGGTGCATTCCTATGGCTATTTTCTTTTTTATGATAGACTCTACCAATCCTGTAGAAGCCTGGGCACGAAGCTTTCCTCGAAAACTAACTCCTAGGTAGTTTACTACCCGATATAACGTCCAGCTAGCTGCATGGCATCAGATATATCTACATCACCATCACCATCAGCATCTAAAAAGCTACTGAGAACCGAGTTGGAGTTTTGGGGATTTTGGGGATCAGTACCAGTTTCCAAGAGATTCAGCACTAAGGGTACTAGAGCAGGTAACATGGCCTGAATGGCTCCACCTGGAATAGGAGTTCTGCTGGCGATCTCTTGCACAATTTGCTGTACCTGAGGGCTACTGAAGAGCACCTGCACTGCTTGATTACTGGGGTTAATGCTGCTGTATTGATGGACAATATCCTGTGCCTGCTGCTCCCCTTCAGTATCTCGTTTCTGCTGAAGTGCAGATCGTACATGTTTACCGACAATCGCAGTAGCTGTTTGCACTGCTTCTGGATTAGATTGGTAGGTACTACCTAACTGTTGCACAGTATTGATAATTCCCATTAACTGACCGGGACTTGCAGTTTGCTTAGGATTATCAATAGCACTGAGAATTTGATTGAACAAGCTCATAATTTTTTCTGGGTTTTCCCTGACTACAGACTTTAACTCAACATTAAAAAGTGTAGGCTAGTATTTAAGTGACTTAACCAGCCCCAACTAATTGTGGTGACATTGGGCAAGATTTGCCCCAATTCTCAATTCCCAATTCCCAATTCCCAATTCCCAATTCCCAATTCCCAATTCTCAATTCTCCATTCTCAATTCTCAATTCTCCATTCTCCATGCCCCTCCCACGCCTGTTGACGCTGATTATTGGTCTGAGCTTAATTCTGGGGCTAATGCTATGGCTGATCAATTCCCTCTACCGACTGTATATTCAAATTTCCTGGACTGCCCCTCTATTAGCTAATTTATTGTTATTGTTGCTGATTGCTTTGCTGGGGTTACTAATCTTTGCCTTTGTCTACTATATGGGCTTGTTAGGACCTACTCAGAAAGGACAACGTAGACGTTTGTTACCACCAAGAGTTCCAGAAGTCAAGGCAGAGGCAGCTTCAGAAACCCTTAAAGCAGTAAGGCAACAGGTAACCCAAATTCAGGATGAAGTAGCACGGCAAGCTTTACTGACGCGATCGCAAGAGATTGAGTCTATCCTAGCTCGTGGTGAACTATTGGTAGTAGTTTTTGGTACAGGTTCAGCAGGAAAAACTTCCCTGATCAATGCTCTACTAGGACAAATGGTTGGGGAAGTAGGGGCTCCTATGGGGACAACAGAGGTAGGGGAAACTTACAGCCTGAAGTTGAAGGGATGGAATCGCCAAATTCTCATTACCGATACACCGGGCATTTTAGAAGCCGGTATTGCTGGTACACAGCGAGAGCAAATGGCACGAGAGTTGGCAACGGAAGCGGATTTGCTGTTGTTTGTGGTGGATAATGATCTGCGGCAGTCGGAATATATTCCTCTACAGCGTTTGGCGGAGATTGGCAAGCGATCGCTCCTTATTTTGAATAAAATTGACCTCTATTCAGAAGCAGATGAGAAGAAGATTATCGCCCGCTTGCGGCAGCGAGTACGGGGATTTATTGCTGCCTCAGATGTGGTAGCGATCGCAGCGTCTCCTGAGTCAGTGGAGTTGGAGGATGGTGAAATCTTTGAACCAGAGCCAGATATCATGCCCTTAATCCGACGTCTTGCTGCGGTTCTACGTTCTGAAGGGGAAGATTTAGTTGCCGATAATATTCTACTGCAATCTCAGCGCTTAGGAGAAGAAGCCAGAAAAATCATCGATAACCAACGCCGAAGGCAAGCCGAAAAGGTAGTGGAACGTTTCCAGTGGATTGGAGCAGGAGTGATTGCGGTAACTCCTTTACCGGTAGTAGATTTACTGGCAACCGCAGCAGTCAATGCCCAAATGGTGGTAGAAATTGGTAGAATCTACGGCTGTGAACTAAATATGGATCGAGGAAGCGAGA
>JAAHHL010001436.1 GCA_010672185.1 Caldora sp. SIO3E6
CACATTTTCGAGGAAGCTATCAGAAATACCGGAATTTTCACCATAAGTACGGGAGAGCCTAAATTTTCTTTGGCATCAATAATATTTTTGGCTTTCCTTGCTAGATTAGTATCACCTTGTAAATACCAAAGAAAAGCATGAGTATCCAAAAGATATTTCATTTTACATATATTCAGCCAAGTCTTCTAATGGTTCATCAAAGTCATCGGACATAATGATTTTACCGGCCCAACTACCATAACCATGAGCAGTCTCCCTCGTTGACTGAAATTGTTGATTATTGGGATATTTTTCTTGTAAATATTCTGCATAATGCAACAGTTCCGTTTTTAAAGATTCAGGCAAATTAATCACGACTTTCCATAAAGCGAACTCAGTATTCATGATTTTTGTTGGACAATTTGATAATGATATAATTATATTATGAAGACGACAACATCGAATCAAATGATCAAACTTTCTCAATGTAATCTGATATAAAAGGTTATTTGCCAATTTTTGTCACAGATTTCATGCAGCAAACTCCTCACCCAATCACCACAGATTTAGTTTTAGTTGGCGGCGGTCATAGCCATGCGATCGCTCTTAAAAAGTTTGCCATGAAACCTCTCCCTGGTGTGCGCCTCACCCTAATTACCGATACTGCTCACACCCCCTATTCGGGAATGCTACCAGGTCATGTGGCGGGTTTTTACAGCTACGATGCAACTCACATCGATTTGCGTCGTCTGGCAGTATTTGCCAAAGCTAGGTTATATCTAGACCAAGCTATTGGTTTGGACTTAATTGAGAATAAAGTAATTTGTGCTCATCATCCCCCCGTTGCCTTTGATTATTTATCCCTGGATATTGGCAGTACCCCAGCAACGGTAGGAGTACCTGGTGCAGGGAAGTATGCAATTCCGGCTAAACCTGTTCCCTGGTTTTTGGCAGCCTGGGAGCAAATAGTTACTCAGTTGGAACAAAATCCCACACACCCTCTTTCCTTGGCGATTGTCGGGGGGGGAGCCGGTGGAGTAGAACTTGCCCTCAATATGCAAGCTAGATTGCAGCAAATTTTAACTGATGCCGGTCAATCGACGGAGAAAATAGAAATTCATTTATGCCATCAAGGTACTCAACTGTTACCTCATCACAATCGGTGGGTTAGCCGTTATTTAGAACAAATTCTCTGGCAGCGAGGTATCAGGCTTCATTTAGGGGAAAGGGTCAGTGAAATAACTGCTAGAGGTTATCATCAAAGTCAAAAATCCGATGTAGGGGCAAAGCATTTGGGGGATAATTCATCGCTACAACCCAAGTTGAACAATCCAAATGCTTTGCCCTCCGACAGTTTACCAAAACTAGAAACACCCCCAATTTGCACCAATATACTAAAATCTGTTATCTGCAACTCTGGGTTGCAAATCCCATGCCACCAGGTTTTTTGGGTAACTCAAGCCTCGGCTCCCAGCTGGATTCAAGCCTCAGGACTTGCTACGGATGAGCGCGGGTTTGTGCTGGTTGCCGATACCTTGCAGTCGATTTCCCATCCCCATATCTTTGCTGCTGGGGATATTGCCACTATGCAAAACTACCAACGTCCCAAAGCTGGAGTATTTGCGGTGCGTCAGGGAAAGCCTTTATTTGAAAACCTGCAACGGATGGTATTGGGGAAAAAACTGCTCCCTTATCATCCTCAAGCCCGATACTTAAGTTTAATCGGTACTGGGGACAAGCAAGCGATCGCTTCTTGGTCATTTTTCGGCTGGCACTCACCGCTGTTGTGGCAATGGAAAGACCAAATTGACCGCAAATTTATGGATCAGTTTGATGATTTACCGTCAATGGTAGGAGATGGGGAGATGGGGAGATGGGGAGATGGGGAGATGGGGAGATGGGGAGATGGGGAGATGGGGAGATGGGGAGATGGGGAGATGGGGAGACGGGGAGACGGGGAGATGGGGAGACGGGGAGATGGGGAGATGGGGAGGTGGGGAGATGGGGGAGGGGAAATAATAGTCAAGTGTGAGGGAGATAGTCTGAACGCAAGCGAGGGT